>NZ_JAFLWD010000041.1:0-29984 GCF_017316105.1 Candidatus Enterococcus ikei | reverse complement strand
GATTTTGTTCTTTTTTATTGTCTAATTACTTTTCATTAATTCAGTAACGTATGCTACTGTGTCGGGTTGTTCTGTTTCAATCTTAGTGATAGCGTCAGCAAAGTTTGGTAGATGATCTTTATGCGCAATCAATAACTCATCTAGCAACGTTTTAGCCATCGATCCGCCTGGTACTAAGGGATTAATCGTAAATGCATGTAATGCTGCCCCATAATCACCATCAATCGCAGCCCGAATCACTGTCTCCTCCATTCCCTTCATAACTTGAATAATGCCACGAGCAGCTGGCGGGAATGCGCCCCAATTGTATGGTTCATGACCATGAGCTGTCACAGGTCCGGAAACTTCAACTACGCAATCATAAGGTAAGTCTGTAATCGTACCATTGTTTTCAGTTGACACGACCATATCAGTACGTTTGTCATTATGAATGGACGCAATCAACTCACATGCAGCATCACTATAGTGTGTTCCACCACGCTGTTCTAGTTCCTTTGGTTTATAATCTAAGTTTGGATCTTTATAAAGTTCGAATAAACGAGCTTCAGTTTCTTTTACAACTTGTGCTCTTGTTTCGCCTTTTTCAAATTCTTCAATCGAATGTTTTAACATTTCATCTTCGATATAATAATAACGATGGTAACCACATGGCAACATACCTAAGTCTTTAATTTGTTCATAATGGAATGGCGCGTTATGAATATTTTTTAAATGACTTTCAGAATCTTCTTGAGGACCATAAATCAAGTCAATCAATTCTTGCGTCCGTTCATTTCCTTGTTTATCCCAAACCCGATGCCAGTGGAAGTGATTAATACCTGCAAATTTAAAGAATAAATCCTCTTCGGGAATTCCTAATTTTTCAGCTGCTTGCTTTCTGTGACCAATTGGTACATTACATAAACCAGCTGTTTTTTTCCAACCACCGTGCTTTATAGCTGCTTCTGTAACCATCCCCGCAGGATTTGTAAAATTGACAAGCCATGCGTCTGGGCATAATTCTTTCATATCTTCGATAATTCCAAGGATTACTGGTATCGTACGGAACGCTTTAAACATGCCTCCTGCCCCATTCGTTTCTTGACCAAGTACACCATGTGACAACGGAATACGTTCATCTTTGATTCGCGCATCAAGTAAACCTACACGAAATTGTGTCGAGACAAAATCTGCATCTTTTAACGCAGCTCGGCGATCTAATGTCAGATGAACTTCCCAGTCCAAACCAGCAGCTTTGACCATACGTTTGGCCATAGCTCCAACTGTTTCTAATTTTTCTTTTCCTGCTTCAATATCAACTAACCAAATTTCTTTGATTGGTAATTCATCTTTTCTTTTAATGTAGCCTTCAATTAATTCTGGTGTGTAGCTTGATCCTCCACCAATTGTTGCGATTTTCAATGCATTTCTTGTCATATGTTTCCCTCCTGATTTTTTGTTCAGAATATGTTCTGACATCGTTTACATTCTTATCATAATCTGTGGGAATGTTCCCATGTCAAGCTCTTTTTTTATTCTTTTTATGTTATACTTAAAAGAAAAAGCCTTTTTATTTAGTTAGATTACACTAGATTGATTAGCGAGGTGTTAAAATGACCACAATTATTGATGTTGCCAAAAAAGCTCAAGTATCAAAATCAACTGTTTCTAGGGTTATTTCCGGAAATGGTTATGTTAGTCAAGAAAGTCGAAAAAAAGTGTTAGAAGCAATGGAAGCGTTATCGTATTCTCCTAACTTAATTGCACGTAATCTTCAAAGTGGTGAAACAAAAACGATTGGTTTTCTTGCACAAGGCTTTATTGATCCGCTGGGCGTTTTTCTTCAAAGTTTTATTTCAATCGCAAAGCGTTATAACTACTATGTGACCTTATATTTTACAGATGGGGATAGGAAAAAAGAAATCGATGCCTTAAATCAATTGAAGTATAAACAACTAGATGGTGTCTTTATTTTAACTCGAGCAAATAAGTGGGAAGTTATTGAACCCTACAGTCTTTATGGCCCCATTGCCACTTGGCATCGTATTGATTCTGAAAGAATCTATTCTTCTTACATCGATCATTATTCAGGATATCTTCGATCATTAGATTATCTTTATCAGAGAGGCTATCGTTCAATTGGACACGTTTTAGGGAATTTTGAAAATTTAAACACAAAAGCGCGTTTAAAAGCGATTGATGATTTTCATCAAGAAAAAAAGATGCTGATAAACGACGAATGGATTTTTCAAGATAAATCGAGAATTGATAATGGGCGTAATATTGCACATTTATGGCATGAAATGAACAATAAAACAGATGCAATGGCCTTTTATACTGATTCCGTCGCCGCTGGTTTTATCTCTGAGCTTCAAACTTTAGGATACTCAATTCCAGAAGATGTTGCCGTAATCGGTTTTGATAACAGTGAAATTAGTCGGTTGATGCATATTACCACCGTAGATTATTCCATCAAGCTTCAAGCCGAAAATTCATTCATTTATATTCACAACCAATTAAATAAAGAAACAATTCCCGAACAAGAAATGCGTGTCCAACTTATTGAAAGACAGACTGTTCCTTTACGAAAACAAAAAAAAGAACAATGAAGTTTTTTTGCTTCATTGCTCTTTTTTTGTTTATTACTGTTTTTTTCGTTCGTTTCTTAAAATTGAGATTGATTGTTTCAATGACTTCATCACGCCACCTTCGCTATAAACCAAAACATTTGATTTATAGAGTTTTGCTGAAAACATTGTCAATAAAACACAAAATACTGCAAGAATTAACACTGAAATCATTGCTCCTGTATTTGTCACCGTTTCACTTGCTAAACGAATTGGCATTATGAATGATGAAATCAATGGAATATAGGAAGATACTTTGATGACAATATTTTGCGGATCAGTCGTTCCTAATGAAATCCCGATGAAGTACCCAATCATCGCAATATAGATGATTGGCTGAACCGCTTTGGCCGTATCTTCTGGCTTAGAAACTAATGAGCCACATAGTGCTGCTAAGACAGAATAAACTAATACACCTAAAACAAAGAATACCAAAGTGAAGTATAAGAAGCTTCCAAATATATTTGTAGAAGAAAGTCCTTCCAACAAGCCTTTTACCATATCTAAATTTTTTAACTGTGAGTAACCAATTCCGAATGCTGCTGCATAAATAACAATTTGGGTCAAGGCTACTAAAATAACTCCAGTTAATTTTCCATAAAAATGAGTTTGGGCTTTAGTGCTTGATAGAATTACTTCCATGATTCGCGTTCCTTTTTCAGAAGCAATTTCTTGTGCAATAATAGATGCATATGTGATGATAATTACCCAGAGAATGATCGTTATAACAAATGACATAGCAGATTGAATCCCTGTATTATCTTCACCTGTCATCATTTTCCCTTTATCATCAAAACTAACTTTTGTCTTTTCAAAGTTTGCAGGTTGACTCAAACTTGCCAATTGATCTGCTGTCAAGTTCAATTTACTTGCACTCAAAGAAGATTGCAATCCGTTAAGCGTTTGACTCATCGTCATTTCAGTCATTGTACCTAATGATGATTCAGTATATAATTTTCCTTGAACTTGCTCACTTTCAGTATTTAAGACAAGAAAAGCTTCAATATCCTTTTCTTTCAATTGCTTTTCTGCCTCTTTTTGAGATGATACTATTTTAAACGTATAATCTTCTGTTTTTGATTTTGCCAACTGCGACGCCAATTCTTGATTATCAGAAACTAGCCCAACTTTTGTCTCTTCAGAAAATCCACCTGCTAATGAACCTGCTACATAAATAATTCCCATAACAATAAATGGCACCAAGATCATAATTACAAAAGATGCTGATTTAACGTTCTTTTTATAAACATCACTTGCTATAATCCAAAATTTACTCATTTGGCTCACCTGCTTTCATCTTGAATATCTCTTCTAAGGTCGGCGGTTGCTGATTAAACATTGGAATATAACCAAATTGTGTTGCCCGTGCAAAAATTTCTTGCCCAGCTTTGGGATCATTTAGTGTTACTTCGACAACTCCGTCTCCTCGTTTTACTGCTTTTTCCACACCATCGATTGCTAGAACATCTTCTGGACTTAATGGTGATTCCAAAAAGACTTTCGTACGTCCAAAACTTTCACGAATTTCATGGACTTTACCATTTAGAACCATTTTTCCACTTCTTAACATGACAAGATGATCACAAATTTTTTCAACATTATCCATATTATGACTGGAGAAAATGACACATGAGCCTTTTTCTTTTAATGCAATAATCCCATCTTTTAAAAGTTCTGCATTGACTGGATCTAATCCACTGAAAGGTTCATCCAAAATAACCAATTTTGGTTCATGAATCAATGTGGCAATCAACTGCACTTTTTGCTGGTTCCCTTTAGAAAGTGACTTTACTTTATCAGTTTTTTTTCCTTTAACTTTGAATTTTTCCATCCATTCGTCTATTTTTGGTTCGATTTCTTTTTTCGACTTCCCTCGTAGCTCTGCAAAATAAATTAGTTGCTCCTGAATTGAGACCTTTGGATATAATCCACGTTCCTCTGGTAAGTAGCCAATGTCATTATAATCTTTCCCACTTAATTGGTGTCCATTCCATAGTACGACTCCGCTGTCTTGAGTTAAAAAGTCTAAAATCAAACGAAATGTCGTTGTTTTACCTGCACCATTTTGTCCAATCAACCCCAGTATTTTTCCATCTGGAATTTCAAAAGATATATTGTCTACAGCTGTATAATCCCCAAATGTTTTAACCAAATTTTTTACTTCTAACATTTCTCATCCTCCTATACTCAATTTAGATCAACACTTTAGTGAAAAAGTGAACTACCTATTTTAATCTTTACCAAATTTTACCACGTGATACTATTTTTTAAAATGAATCCTTTAATAAGATACTGAACAATAAACCAATAATAAAACTAACCATTGCTAAAATCACAAAGTCTCTAGGAATTTTTGCCTTTTGACAAATCGTTCTGGCTGGTTAGACTATTTGTTTGATCTCTATAAAAATTGAATGAAAAGGCTACACTAATATCTACACCAATTGGTAATATGATATCTAGCATGACAAAAAAGAGTAGCACTTCACGAAGCGCTATAATTGTTTCCATAGTATGCACTAATAACCATATCTACTCATTCTTCATACGAGTCCAATAACTTTCAGTATCCGAATAAATTATTAGTGTAGCGTAACTAGTTTTAAAATAAAAATAGTTCCCTCTATAATTCGCAAAGTTTTCCCAACCAGCTTTCTTACAGATTACTAAATATTCTGACAATTCTTCTGGTAAACCAGCAAAAAAATCTACTGAACACTTTTTTTCCTCAGGGACACCTTATTCAAAAACAGGAAACCAAACTTTGTTCATTTTTTCCTTTTTCAGCCACCAGATGGTCTCCAACTTGATAAAGAAGTTTACGGCACTCAATATCCTTTTTTAAACTCTCAAGTCCTTTATCAGTAATGAAATATGTTTTTTCCGTTCATTACTTTCTTCCAATGTAATAAACCTCTTTTTTTTTATAGTATACATACTTGCCGGACCAATATTTACCTGCCCATTTGTTAAATTATTCACTTCATCCATGATATCTTGCCCCTTTATATCACCTATTGATATAGTAACGAACTTCAATTATGCTGTCAAACGTTTCTTTAAAGATAAAATTATTTTCTTGATAAACATAAAACAGTGCGTTATAACAATAGAAAGGGCTAGAATTATCGAAATAATTTTAGCCCTTTCTATTGTTAATCTATTGATTATCTTCTTCAGTCTCTACTTTTACTTGATGTAGATGAGCATAGACATTGTTCGCGACATTCTTCGGCAAACCGGATGCATTTAATTCCTCAACTGAAGCTTCGGTAATATTTTTTAATGATTTGAATTTTTTTAGCAACTCTTTCTTTCGTTTAGGCCCTAATCCTTCAATATCATCTAAACGTGAAGAAAAGCTATTTTTACTTCGTAATTGCCGATGAAAAGTAATTGCGAATCGATGGACTTCATCTTGTATTCGTTGCAGCAAAAAGAATTCTTGAGAATTTCGTTCTAAAGGCACAATTTCTAAATTAGAACCAAACAACAGTTCACTCGTTTTATGTTTATCATTTTTAGCCAGTCCAGCGATAGGAATATCTAAGCCTAATTGATTATCCAATACTTCCTTTGCAGCATCGACTTGTCCTTTCCCTCCATCGATCACAATTAAATCTGGGAAAGGTAAATTCTCTTTTAGAACCCTTGAGTATCGGCGATAGATCACCTCACGCATTGAGGCGTAATCATCAGGACCTTTAACTGTTTTTATTTTATATTTACGGTATTCCTTTTTATCTGGACGACCATCAATAAAAACGACCATTGCTGAAACAGGATCAGTCCCCATAATGTTCGAGTTATCAAAGGCTTCAATTCTGATTGGAGCTGGAATATTCATGGCATTCCCTAATTTTTCAACTGCACCAATCGTACGTTCTTGTTTACGCACAATCAAGTCAAATTTTTCTTGTAAAGCGACTGTAGCATTTTTCCCCGCTAACTTGACTAGTTTCTTTTTTTCGCCGCGTTGTGGTTGTAAGACTTTAGTAGACAACATTGCTTCCACACTTGCGATATCGATATTATCTGGAATTAGCACTTCTCTTGGAATAAAATGCTCATTCTCTTGATAAAACTGTCCAATGAAGGTTAAAAAATCTTCCTCTTCTTCGTTATAAAACGGAAAAATGGACACATCTCGTTCAATTAATTTCCCTTGGCGAATAAAGAATACTTGAACACACATCCAGCCTTTATCAACTGCATAACCGAAAACATCACGATCAACTAAATCAGCATTTGTCATTTTCTGACGAGTCATCACTGTTTCAATTGCTTTTATCTGATCACGGTATTCTGCAGCTTTTTCAAACTCCATATTTTCTGCTACTTCAGCCATTTTTCTTTGAATTTCTTCTTGAATAACAGGATGTCCTCCATTTAAAAAGCTTTTGATTTCTGCCACCATCTTCGTATAGGTTGATTTGGGGATATCAAAAACACAAGGAGCCAAACATTGTCCCATATGATAATAAAGGCACACTTCTTTCGGGAGTAGTCGACATTTTCTTAAAGGAAACAGGCGATCCAGCAAGCGTTTTGTTTCATTGGCTGCACCGACATCGGGATATGGACCAAAATACAAAGCTTTATCTTTTGACACTTTTCTAGTAATCAGCAATCGTGGGTAATCCTCATTTGTAATCTTAATGAAAGGATAACTTTTATCATCTTTCAACATAATGTTATATTTAGGATCATTTTTATGGATTAAATTTATTTCTAATAGTAAGGCTTCAATATTTGATTCTGTTACAATATATTCAAAATCTTCTATTTCACTGACTAGCCGTTCTGTTTTTGTATCATGGCTACCTGTAAAATAAGAGCGTACGCGGTTTTTTAGTACCTTTGCTTTCCCAACGTAAATGATTGTACCATTTTTATCTTTCATCAAGTAACAACCTGGTTGGTCAGGAAGTAAGGCTAATTTATTTTTGATTCTTTCGTTCATAATACTTCCTTTCTTTTTCTTGATAAACTATATTATACCATTTTGTTTAAAGTTAAGCATAAAAAAGTGGCTAGGAACTAACTCAGAGAGCCAAATCCCAACCACATAAAAATTCAATTAAATTTTAAGTGAAGAAAAGCTTAAGCAAAATAAGCCTCTCTATTAACATTAATATTACAGATACTTGTCGATCAATGCGCGTAGTTGTTCTTTTGAATGAACACCTACTGCTTTTTCTACAACTTCTCCGTCTTTTTTCAATAATAATGTTGGAATACTCATGATTCCAAATGAAGCTGGTGTTTCAGGGTTTTCATCAACATCCATCTTCGTGATTTTAACTTCACTTTCGTCATACTCTTCACTTAATTGTTCTAAAATTGGTGATTGCATACGACAAGGACCACACCAAGTTGCCCAAAAATCAATTAAAACAAGACCACTATCTGTTTCTGCTGAAAAATCTTTATCTGTAATTACTTGTGTCATATTATAGACCTCCTACTTTTTTACATCTAAATCAATTATAGCACTCGTTCAACCATTCGACTAGTTTATTGCTTACTAAAGGTAAGCATATTAGTTAAATTTTACGATTGTTGCACCATTACCGCCTTGATTGCCTGGAGCAAACTCGAAACTACTAACAGACCGATGATTTTTAAGATACTCCGTTATCCCAGTTCTCAAAGCACCCGTTCCTTTACCATGAACAATCGTAACTTGAGGATAACCTGCTAAAATCGCAGCGTCTAGATATTGATCAACATCAGATAATGCTTCTTCATAACGTTTCCCGCGTAAATCTAGTTGATTTGCTACATGACTACTTTCACTTGAGCGCACGGCTGTTACTCTTTGTGTTGGTTCTTTCTCTGGCGCAACTGGTGTCATGTCACTTTCATTAACCGACATTTTTAAAATCCCCAATTGTACTTGCCATTCAGCATCTCCGGACTTGCGGATTAACGTGCCACGTTGACCATAGGTATTAACGATAACTTCATCACCTGATTTTAATTTCTTTTGTTCCTTGGCTTTTTTCAATACTTTATTTTTTTCTAAATGGTTTTCTTCTTGATGAAGTTGAGATAATTTTGACTTTGCATCAATCAGTTGGTGCTCTTTTATACCACCTTGATTTCCACCTGACAACTGCATCTTACGAATATCAGATATGATATCGCTCGCTTCTGCTTCCGCTTGAGAAACCAATTCATTTGCTTTTTGACGTGCTTTCGCCATTTCTTTTTCACGTTCATCGAAAAAGTAACTATACGCTTCCTTTAGTTCTCTATGCAATCGCTCCGCTTCATCGACGTAGTGACGAACTTCTAAATATTCAGTTTCTGCCATTTTGCGACGATTTTCTAAATCTGCGATCATTTCATTTAAATCTTGGCTTTCACCATCCATGATATGTTTGGCTTCATCGATGATTGTACTTTCTAAACCAAGACGTTTTGAAATTTCGAATGCATTACTGCGCCCTGGTACACCGATTAACAAGCGATAAGTTGGGCTTAGTGTATCTACATCAAATTCCATACTAGCATTGATTGTACCTGCACGGTTATAGCCGTACACTTTTAGCTCAGGATAATGAGTCGTGGCCATTACATAAGCACTTTTACTACCTAATGCATCTAAGATCGAAATCGCTAATGCTGCCCCTTCTTGAGGATCAGTACCCGCGCCTAACTCATCAAATAATACTAAACTATGATTGTCCACTTTTTTCAAAACATCAACGATATTCGTCATATGAGAAGAAAATGTACTTAAACTTTGCTCAATCGATTGTTCGTCCCCTATGTCTGCGAAAATTTCATCAAAGATTCCCATACAACTTTCTTCAGCTGCTGGAATAGGTAAACCAGATTGTCCCATCAATTGAAGGAGTCCCAATGTTTTCAATGTAATTGTCTTACCACCTGTATTTGGACCTGTGATCACAATAGCCTGATAATCCTGTCCAATCATAATATCATTTGGAACAGCTTTTTCCTGATCTAAAAGTGGATGTCTTGCTTGCTTAAAAACAATATGATTTTCTTCACTGATTTGCGGAACAATCGCCTTTAATTCCTTGCCAAAACGAGCTTTTGCATTTATGAAATCTAATTTACCGATAACATATGCATTGTGCAGGATATCATTTCGATGAGGAACCAACGTTGCAGAGAGCTCAGCTAAAATCCGTTCGATTTCGTTGCGCTCCGCAATTTGATGTTGACGTAAGCGATTATTCAACTCAACGATTTGTTTAGGTTCAACAAATAAAGTTTGTCCAGAAGCACTTTGATCGTGGATTACACCACCGAATACACTCTTATATTCTTGCTTCACTGGGATAACATAGCGCTCATTTCTCATCGTGACGATTGCATCACTTAAATATTTAGCATTTTTCCCTCGAACAATACCATCTAATTGCTCACGAATCGTCTGTTCACTTTTACGAATATTGCTACGAATCATTTTTAATTCTGGCGAAGCATCATCCGTCACTCGACCATCTTCATCGATCGCTTCTTTTAATCTACGACTCAATTCAGGTAACACAATTAGTTGATCAATCCATGAATAGAGTCTTAGTAATTCAATCTCACTATCTTTTAAGTCATCAAAAAAGTGAATAATTTCTGAAGTCGTTGATAGCACACGTCCAACTTGAGCTAACTCGATACCATTCAAATCGGCACCTATTTCGATCCGTTTCATGTGAGGACGAATATTTTCTAATTTTGGAATGGGAATTCCACCACGCAAGCGTTGGACTTTCAATCCATCTTCGGTCTCTTCAAGCCAAGCTTGTATGCTCGTTCTATCACTGACAGGCGATAACTGCTCGACTTCGTCTATCCCTTGAGCTGTCACAATAGATTGAGAAATCAACTGTTTCACTTTGTCAAAACCTAATGTCGTTAAAATTCGTGTATTCATTTTTTCACCTTCTGTTCTTGTAAGACTAATGATGAACAACTTCCTTTTCAGTAACTGCTCATAAGATTATTGTTTATTTAATCATTTGCTCAATCCACAAATGATAGATTTGTTTAGAAAAAATAGGTGTATCTTTGACAATGTAGCTTGCTAACCCACTGTTCTTAAATTGGTTTTGAACTGCATCAACTGGCACCATTGATAACATACTCAATACCAAGAATATACCAACATAAATCACTACCAAGCTTATCAATCCGCCCGCCAACCAATTTGCTTGCTTTAATACCGGAATAAAAACCAAACCGTGAGCAAAAATGGCCAAAAAGCGTACAACTAGCCAACCTGCTACTAATATCAATAAAAAGGCGACCGCTCCATAAAAAGCTTGATCCAAATCAAGCGTGATTTCTTGATTGAAAAAGACTAATTTAGTATCAGCTGTTGGTGAAGGATACGGGATGAACAATTCCAAATGCGAAGCCAAACTCTTATAATACGATTTAGCTATAAAATATGAAACAAGATAACCAAAGGTATATAAAACTTGCAGAATCAACCCACGTCTAGCACCTGTATAAAAACCAATGGCTAATAGTAGTAAAATAAGTAATGTTAACATCCTGTCATCCTCTCAGATTATTGGTCTTGAGTGCTTTTACTTTGAATTTGTTGTTTACGATTTTCATTTAAAATTTGCTGAGCTTCCATATGGTTATGGATCTCTACATCCTCTTGACCGTTCTTTTTGAGAACATCTCTTGCTTCTTCTTCAATCGTTTCGATTCGTTTAATACGATTTTCTAATTCTGCTAAACGAATGGTGCGTTTTTTCAGCTCTGCTACTTCTTTTTCTAAATTAAGAACTTTTTCTTGTTTTTTAAGTTGATCTGAAATTGCATTTATCGCTAACAAAACTGATGCTTGTTCATCATTGGTTTGTGGCGAGATGTGCTTGATTTCTGCTAATTGTTCATTGACTAATTTCGTTACTAAATCCATATGTTGTTTGCTTTCTTGCCCGATGATCGTATATGTATGATCGGCAATCACAGCTTTATATCTTGTTTTTTCTTTCACCATGACAGTGGTCCCTCCTGTAGTGATTCGTTCCATGCTATTGTACCATGAAAAGTATCATTGTGTGCTTTCAATTAACCCTTTCCTATTATATGCTACTAAACAAAAAAATTAAAGGTCTAGTGTTATTATTACTGTTTTTATAAACATTTACTATCAGTGTGCGATTCTTACTGTTTTTATTAAAAAAAGAAATATGCTTTTTTCTACTATATAAAAAAATCGATTTATTCCCTTTCTTCTCAGCTAACATAACAAGAAAAATAGGTCTAAATCGATTTTTTGGTATTTAAATAAGAGTCAATTCCTGTAACTCCAACAACTTATTATTGTTAAACTATGGTCCTACACTCAATAAAAATTCTACTTCTGTTTTATATGATAGGTCCTTTTTGATTTTCCCTGGTGGAACACTTAGATACATACCGTCTGAACCCTCCCACTGAATAATGTTGCTTGTTTCAGGACTGTCTTTCACATAAATTTTTTGCATTTTTTGATTCAAGAAAATTGTCTTGCTATTATCTTTCAACTTTAACATAGCTCCTTTGAGCTCGTTAATTGTATCTCCAACCTTGGCTTGGAATGGCTGGGTTATACGCGCTTGAATTTCCCAAGCTGTTTTATTTAAACGATTATCTCGAATATTTAGTTGCCACTCCGTATTTTTTTGATGTATTTCTTGTTGTTGTGATTTAATTTCTGGCGTTCCAAAATTTAATGCTTCAATTTTTTCAAATTGGATATCAGGTCCAATTCCTGTAAATACTACTTCATAAGAATATTTCAGGTATTTATCATTGGTTTCACTTAGCCGCTCGGCTATATAAACATGTCCTGTTGATTCTTCGTTAACTGCCAAATTTAATTTAGGATAGGTTTTGAACCCCTGTCCAACTATTTTTTTATACTCCGCATTATTTGTAGGAATGTTGAAATATTCTTCAATTCCGGCTTTAGTATAATGAGCATCATAGTTTGCTTTTGATTCTGTTTCTTTTGATACAATTGAAACATTTTTGCTTGCTAAATGATCTAAATTCAATGGAACAAATCCAGATTTTGTAATTTTATAAAATACTGTTTGTTGATTAGGCAAGTCTTTTAAAGGTTGTAGCGGACCTTGATCGTTCGTATACATTGCCTGTTGCAGTTTTGGTGTGACGTATATACCAATAACATCGTCATAATTAACAGATAATTGACCATTTGATTCCGTTACTTTTTGCTTAAATTGCTCTAACATTTCAAATGGAGTTGATTGATTTGATGCATTGAGAAATACATCGGTAGAAGCTAGTGGTTGACTATACACTTCAGTAGCATTCTCAACACCAGAAGCCTTTTTATTCATGTCTAAATAAGTGACTTGGTAATAAGGGCTATCCCCTTCATTATTTTTATCTAAAGGCGTATCTTTATCCACTGTCATATTTCCGTAGCTTCCAGTTAAATAAGGTTTCTGATTACTGTCCTCATGGAGTGTCAAAGCGAATGTTGATTCGCCTATGTTTTGATTGACATTTGTCCCACTGCCTCCTAGTACAATTGAATTTCCCCAGTTTACCTCTACTAAAACATCGAAATAGGTCTCTATAAGTTTCCCTTCTAAGGTTGACTTAATCTTAAGCGTCATTTTTGAAGACCGTTTATCATTTGTAATCATAGATGTGTCGGCTGCTTTTAGACTACTTATTTCATAATTAGTGATTTCATTTTCTCCTAATTTTATAGATTCGACAGCCTCTTTTAATTGATTCTGACTAAATTTAGTTGTATCCATACCTAAAGGTACCGATATTTTTTTTGACTTTATGCTCAATTTCCTATAAAGAAATGAAACATCTTCCTGAGTATACTGAATCAATTGATCTGCACTATTTGTTGGCGTTGTGGATAAATAAGTATATTCTGGAATTATCTCTTCATTTAGTGACGGATATGAATGTGTAATTAAACCTGACATCTCAGTTTTTACGGTATCTGGTAAATTGGGAATCGGTTTAGTTGTTTCTTGATCTAAATAGTGATAATTAACTTTGGCTAAAAAATTAACACTTGTTTTAAAGGTTGTTTTTAATCTAGAGTCATCACCGGTATTCAGAACGACTGTTCCAGTAGTATCAAGGTATTTCCCACCTTCTTGATCTTTTAACAAAGTTTCGTCAATTGGGATTTTTGAAAAACCAATTTTTCTTTCAAAATAGAAATAATGACCATATAACTCATTTTGTGATTTATCCTTGGCTTTAATCATTGTTTTTTCATTAGTAGTCGTGATAGAAAACAAGGCTGTACTGTCTGTTCCTGTTTCATTCGTTACTTTCCAATCTCCTGGTACCAATGAATCGACTGTTTGGGCGTCGATTTCCAAAATTATATCTTTTGTTCTATTTTTTTCGGATTGATATGGAAGATATTGACTATACTCCTGATTAATTGCACTGTCTTTTGTAATGGACTTTACGGTTTGTTCTTTCCCCACTGGTGCCGGATACTCTATTCTGGGAAGGATTTTATTCGTAAAAGAATAACCAAAATTAGTATATGGACTATCTGCTTCAGCTTCTACAGTTAACTCTATTTTATTTTGGTTAGTATATGTCATAACTGCTTGGCTTTGAGAAGACTCCCGCCCATTAACTAGATCGTCTCTTTCTTCAGTACCACGCATTAGAAAATAATCGTTATTTTCCTCAACTTTGATAACAACTGGTCGAATGACACCATCTTCAACGAACGAACGACTAACACTATAGATTTTATCTACCCAATTTTTATTAATTTTAAATTTAGTCCCCTTAATCACATTCTTAAATGTCCAATATCCAGAGACATTGATTGGTTTATCTTGATCATCAAAAAATTCAAATGTAAGTACCGCAGTTTCAGTACTTTCATTAACATAAATTGTTCCTAAATAATCTTTTATACCTACTGTATTTAAAAGCTTATCGTCTACAGATTGTCCCGAACTATCCTGAGCTGGCTTAGAAGTCTTAATCGTCATTTTCATATTTATATTAGAATCATTATAATACCCAATGTTAGATACCTTTATCCATTCTGCCTTTTTAGTTGCAAATGGAATCTGTCCTTCGAAAGGATATAGCCCTTGTCCCTCTTTATCTAGAAATATTCCATCTGAATGATCTATTATTTCACTTTTACTTGACCACATCGGGGCAAACGTATTTTCTTTTGGTATTTCATTTTTCATTGAATCTAGCCAATAGGTAGATTCTGGTAACCAAACTTCAGCCGCTTCAGCAACACTTGAAAGCATTGTGTTTGCATACACTACCAATCCTATAAACATTACTGCATAACTAAAATACCTTTTTATCATTATATTAAAAACTCCCATCTATTAACTTATTGCATTTAGATTATTATAACAAATAATCCACATTTTCCACTCGCCAAACCTGAATCATTTAGTGCTCAAAACAAACTAACATTTTATCTAATTTTTACTAGCAAGGATTGATTTAATAACATTGTTATAGAGGAATCTATTCATCAAAAAAAAGGAAATGCCATAAAATTATCGAAATAATTTTATGGCATTTCCTTTTTATTTTAGAGCTAAGTATTCACACCTTGCTCTGTCTTTTTATAACATATCAAATAATGATAATTGATTTTCATCTGGTAAATCTTTTAAGACCCCATTTTCAGTCATATATTCAATCAATGTTTTAGAAACTTTCCCTCGACTTGCAAGATCTTCCTTAGACAAGAATGGTTGTTCTCTTGCTTCAACGATTGATTTGGCTACGTTAAGTCCTAAGCTGGGGACAGCTCTAAATGGCGCAATCAATGTATCCCCATCAATCACAAAATTCTCAGCGTCTGATTTATATAAATCGATCATACCGAATTTAAAGCCGCGCTCAATCATTTCGTTGGCAAGTTCTAAAACCGTTAATAGATTTTTTTCTTTTGTAGATGCTTCCAAACCTTTATCTTGGATTTCTTTCATCCGTGCTTTTACCGCTTCTTTTCCTTGTGACATAGCAACAAGATCAAAATCGTCTGCACGCACTGAGAAATAAGCACAGTAGTAAAGAATTGGAAAATATACTTTAAAGTACGCAACACGTAACGCCATTAAAACATATGCTGCCGCATGGGCTTTTGGAAACATATATTTAATTTTAGAACAAGAATCAATATACCAATCTGGGACATTGTTCTCTTTCATAGCTGTTAAATACTCATCTCTTAATTCATCAGGAATTTTGTTCCATAATCCTTTACGCACAGTTTCCATGATTTTAAAGGCCATCCCACTATCTAAACCAGCATGAATCAAGTAAACCATGATATCATCACGACAACCGATTACTTCTGCCAGATTTGCTTCGCCACGACGAATCAGTTCTTCAGCATTTCCCAGCCAAACGTCCGTTCCATGTGACAATCCGGATATTTGCAGCAACTCCGCAAATGTTGATGGATGCGTTTCCTCTAACATCCCACGTACAAAACGAGTCCCAAATTCAGGAATTCCCAAAGTACCTGTTTTAGAATAGATCTGCTCTGACGTCACACCCAATACTTCCGGACCAGCAAAGATCCGCATCATTTCAGGATCATCTGTTGGAATCGTTTTGGGATCGATTCCAGATAAATCCTGCAACATCCGAATAACAGTAGGATCATCATGTCCTAAAATATCGAGTTTCAAAATATTATCATGGATCGAGTGGAAGTCAAAGTGAGTTGTTTTCCATTCAGAATTTTGGTCGTCCGCTGGATATTGGATTGGGGTAAAATCATATACATCCATATAATCTGGGATAACAATAATCCCTCCTGGATGCTGTCCAGTTGTTCGTTTCACACCAGTAGATCCTTTGGCTAACCGATCTACTTCAGCTCCTCTAAAGTGAAGATTGTGGTCTCGTTCATAGCCTTTTACAAATCCGTAAGCTGTTTTATCCGCCACAGTACCGATCGTTCCAGCTCGATATACATATTCCTCACCAAACAACACTTTCGTATAGTTATGAGCTTCTGCTTGATAATCTCCAGAGAAGTTCAAATCAATATCGGGTACCTTATCTCCATGGAAACCTAGGAAGGTTTCAAACGGAATATCATGACCATCTTTAAACAATCGCTGACCACAGTTGGGGCAATTTTTCTCTGGCATATCAAAACCCGAACCATAAGATCCGTCATCGAAAAATTCAGAATGCTTACAGTTGATACAATGATAATGTGGTGCCAAAGGATTGACCTCTGTGATACCTGTCATCGTCGCTACAAAACTGGATCCCACAGATCCACGGGAACCAACTAGATAGCCATCCTCCATACTTTTATGCACTAATTTTTGTGAAATTAAGTAGATAACTGAAAATCCATTTCCGATAATACTATCCAATTCTTTTTTCAAACGTTTTTCAACAATATCTGGTAACGGATCTCCGTATAGTTCTTTTGCTCGAGTATAACTTAAGTTTCTGATTTCATCTTCCGAACCTGGAATTTTTGGTGTATATAAATCATCTTTGACAGGAGTGATTTCGTCACACATGTCCGCAATAAGATTAGGATTTTCTACAACGATTCGATGTGCAGTCTCTTCGCCTAAAAATTGAAAAGCTGTCAGCATCTCGTCTGTCGTTCTAAAATGAACATCTGGTAAACTATGACGATTGAGCGGATTCGCCCCTCCCATTGATCCAACTAATATTTTACGATAAATACTGTCTTCCTCATTTAAGTAATGAACATTTCCAGTTGCAACAACAGGTTTGTCCAGTTCATCACCAATTTTTACTAGGTTTTCAATAATTTCTTCTAGGTCGGCCTCACTTTTCACCAATTCTTGTTCAAGTAAAGGAGCATAGACTGCTTTTGGCATCACCTCGATATAATCGTAAAACTTCGCTCGATTCTTTGCTTCTTCGACACCTTTTTGCATCATTGCTTCAAAAATTTCACCACTGGAGCAGGCAGATCCAATGATCAAACCTTCTCGTAGTTTACTTAATTGTGAACGAGGAATTCTTGGTATTCTAAAAAAGTAATCGATGTTAGACATAGAAATTAGTTTAAAGAGATTTTTTAACCCTGCTTGTGTTGTGGCCAAAATCGTAGCATGGAAAGGTCTGGCACGTTTATAAGAATCGCCTTCTCCAATATGCATATTCAGTTCGTCATGATAATTCATATTATGATTTTCTTTAGCATCTTTCAGAAAGATCCAACATAAATGCCCAGTTGACTCAGAATCATAAATCGCACGGTGATGTTGTTCTAAATTAACGCCGAACTTTTTAGATAATGTATTTAGACGATGGCTCTTAAAAGTAGGATTCAAATAACGAGACAATTCTAATGTATCGATAACAGGATTTTCGGCTTCTGGAATATCATACTTCCCGTAACTTGTATTTAAGAATCCCATATCAAATGATGCATTGTGGGCAACTAAAATCGTATCCTCTGAGAATTCTCTAAATAAGCGCAGAACTTCTTCTTCTGATTTAGACCCACGGACCATTTCATCTGTAATCCCGGTCAAATTAATAGTCGTTTGTGACAATGGATGACCTGGATCGATAAATTGTTCAAACGTATCGATAATATTTCCTTTGTGCATTTTAACCGCGGCTAACTCAATAATTGTGTCATAGACAGCGGATAATCCAGTCGTCTCTACGTCAAATACTACATAAGTAGCATCTGTTAATTCAATATGAGCTTCGTTATACGCAATAGGAACACCATCATCTACAACATTGGCTTCTACACCATATAGTATTTTTACGCCAGCTTTTTTTCCAGCACTATGAGCATCTGGGAAGCCTTGCGCTCCGCCATGATCGGTAATTGCTATTGCTTTATGGCCCCATTTACCTGCTTGAGCAACATAATCGGCAACGTTGTTTGTCGCATCCATGGTACTCATATTGCTGTGTAGATGAAGTTCTACACGTTTATCGCCTTCGGGTGCATAATCTTTACGCGGTGCATGTTTGACTTCCATCAGATCTTGACAGTTCATCACTAGGTCACGCATAAAAGTATCTTCTTGAATACTGCCTCGAACACGAACCCAACTATGTTTTTGAATCGCATCAAAAATTTGTTCGTCCTTTTCACCATTCGAGAATTTTTTAACGATAAATGACGAAGTATAATCAGTGATTTTTAAAATTAAAATTTTTCGCTTTGATCTTAATTCCCTTACTTCAACATCAAAAACAAACCCTTCGATCGTCACTCGGCGTTCTTCTTCTAAGATATTGCCCATAGGCATGATCGGTTCGTCATTTGGAATGTTTCTACCCAAACGAATCGGTCCTTCAAGAGCAGGGCCTTGTTGTTGTTGCTGTTTTTTCTTTTGTTCATGTTTAACTAATGATTCAGCTGCTTGCTGTTGAAAAGCGGCATCTTGTTCTTGTTTGCGTTCTTCAAATAACGCTAATACGCGTTTGGCTTGCTGCTCATCCATTTTAGGTTCAATATGGAACTTTTGGAAACCGTAATTGATGTAAAGTTCTTCAATAATTGGTAAGTATTGTTGTTTTAAATAAGGAATAACCGCATCATTATCGACAGGTAAAATAATCTTTTTATCTTCGATAATTGGCGTTTGTGTTTTGATTACACGTTGAACTAAAGGCGTGTCACATTGACTATTCAATAAAGCTAATTGCCAATAGTCCGTCAATTGTTCTTCTGTAAATTCATTTTTGTCAGCTGAAATTTTTACAGATACACCTGCAATTTGCTGAAAAGCAAGTTCTAGTTGCTGCATAAAAGATTGGTACAGCATCACAGGTAAAATTTCAGTAAATCCTAAATGAAACTCCCATAAGCGGCTTTGTTGATGAACAACTACTTTGTCAATTCTTCCATTCTGAATAAGAGGATGTTGTCGTTCTTGTTCGTTTAATTGAATTTGATCAATCAACTTTTTAAATAACTCTTGTGCCTTCTCTGCCACTAATGAACCTCCTTATAATAAAAGCGGAACAGGCTCTCTCTGCCTTAACTGAAAAATAGGAAAATATAAGTGAGGTGCTTTTTCCCTCATTATTTTATCCATAGACAGCCCGCTATATATAATATAGTAAAAATCAACTGGATGATTTGATAAGAAAGAGGCCCTTAGACATTTCTGCCAAGTGCCTCGCCACAATAAAGTATACTATTTTTTCTAATGAAATACAATGTAAACAAAAAACAGCTACCTATCATTTATTTCCCTTTATGAAGCCAACAATCATAGGAAAACGCCCACGAAACTTGATCGAAAATCAATTTCGTAGACGTTTAAGTATTATTCTTTGTCTGCGTTCAATAAAATAGACAATGTGCTTTCAAGTTCTTCTTTACGAACCTCAACCATTTCTCCAGTGCGCTTGATTTTCACTTCTACCACACCGTCAACTGCTTTTTTACCAACAGTGATACGAATTGGGCAACCAATCAGGTCAGCATCTGCAAATTTCACGCCAGCTCGCTCATTACGATCATCAACTAATACTTCATAACCCGCTGTGGACATTACTTCTTCCACTTCTTGAGCAAGTTTTGTTTGATATTCGTCTTTGACATTCATTTGAACAACGTGTAAATCAAATGGTGAAATCCCTGCTGGCCAGTTTATGCCATTCTCGTCAATATTTTGTTCAACGATTGCAGAAAGTAAACGGCTGACACCTATGCCATAACAACCCATGATTACATGTTTTTCTCTGCCGTTCTCATCTAAAACAGTCGCTCCCATTGCTTCACTATAACGAGTGCCAAGTTTGAAGATATGACCGATCTCGATTCCTTTAGTAAATTCTAAAACACCATTTCCATCAGGTGAAGGATCGCCCTCTTGAACAAAACGCAGGTCTTCGTAGCTGATTGGTGTAAAGTCACGACCTGGATTAACATTGCTTAAGTGGAAGCCAGTTTCGTTAGCTCCTGTAATTGCATTCGCTAAGTCTTGAACATGGAGATCCGCAAATAATTTTACTTCTTCTGACAACTCAACTGGACCTACTGAGCCAAAATCAGCTCCCAAATATTTACGTGCATCTTCATCAGTCGCTTCTTCCAAGAAATCAACGCCTAGGAAATTTTTCAACTTAACATCGTTTACTTCATGATCTCCACGGACTAAAACTAAAACAGGTTCCTCATCAGCCATAAACAAAACAGACTTAATAATACGTTGTGGCTCAACATTGAAAAATGCTGCAACCTGTTCGATTGTGCCAACATCTGGTGTTGCTACTTTTTCAATATCCAATTGTGTTTCATGTGATTTTTTAGGTGTATATAGGCTAGTAGCCATTTCTAAATTCGCTGCATAATCCCCATCAGTTGAAAAACAAATCGTATCTTCACCGATATCAGAAATCGCCATAAATTCTTTAGAGTCTTTTCCACCCATAGCGCCACCATCACCGATGATTGCACGGAAATTCAAGCCGCAACGTTCAAAAATAGCTGAGTAGGCTTTTTCATAATCTCGATATGATTGATCTAAACTCTCTTCATCAGCATGGAACGAATAGCCATCTTTCATAATAAATTCTCGACCTCGTAACAAACCAAAACGCGGACGTTTTTCATCGCGATATTTGGTTTGAATTTGATAAAGGTTCAATGGTAAACGTTTATATGAATTTACTTCATCACGAATCAATTCTGTAAATGTTTCTTCGTGTGTTGGCCCAAGAATTAAGTCACGATCATTACGGTCTTTTAAGCGATAAAGATTTGGTCCATAAGTTTCGTAACGTCCTGATTCTTTCCATAATTCTGCTGGAAGTAACGCCGGCATAAGCATTTCAATTGCATCGATTTTATCGAATTCTTCACGCATGATTTTTTTCAATTTCTCAAGCACTCGATTTGCTAATGGTAAATACGAGTAAATCCCTGCTGAGACTTGGCGAATATACCCTGCTCTTAGCAACATTTGATGACTTAAAACTTCTGCATCATTAGGCACCTCACGTAAGGTTGGGATTAGCATTTTTGACTGTTTCATTAGAACTCTCCTTTGTTTAAACGAATATGGTGAAACTCCTCAAGTCATTCGTCATAAAATCTAATTAATTATTTAAAAGAAAAAACGTTGAATATCATTCCAAGTCACTAACACCATCAATAACATAATGAAACCAAAACCAATAAGTGTTATTATTCCTTCTTTTTCCTGGCTTAACGGTTTGCCTCTAAGTCCTTCAAAAATATTTAGAATGATCTTCCCGCCATCTAAAGCTGGAATTGGTAACAAATTGATAATTCCAAGATTGACTGATAACATAGCCATTAACCAGATCACTGTATTCAAACCTGCTTTTGATGCCTCAGCAGACATTTGGAACATCATTACCGGACCACCCAATTTATCTAAACTAAATCCAGTAAATAATGATTTTAACGCTTTGAAAATCTGCATAGAACTACTTAACGTTGTTTGGACACCGCCAAGTAACTTATCTGTAAATCCAGTTTTCTTCGGTGGTAAAATTCCGATTATCCCAATTTCTTGTTTGCCTGACTTTTCACTCTTAGGTGTGATATCCACTTCTCTAGTCTTGCCATCTGATTCAACCATCAGATTTAGCTCTTTATTAGGACTTTCTTGAATGATCTTTGTAAAATCCTCCCAATTAGCAACAGAATTTCCATCAATCGATACAATTCGATCATCTGCTTTTAAGCTAGCTTGTTCTGCTGGACTATTTGGTTGAATACCGCCAATTAGATTGGTATTTGTATACGTCACCCCGCCTTGCAGAAAGACATAAACTGTAAATAATACAAAGGCTAAAATAAAGTTATTCATAGGTCCAGCAAAATTAGTCAACATCCGTTGCCAAAGCTTTGCTGATTGGAACTGTACATCGATTGGTGCGATTCTAACCTCTGTACCGTCTTGTTCAATAATGGTTGCATCATGGTTCACTTTATAAGTAATTTCCTCTGACTCATCGCCATTGACATAGCCCTTGATAAATAAATCTTTTTCCAGATCAGCTTCCAACATTTCCAAGGGAATACTGTTAGTTAGCTGAACTTTTTTACTTGTATTTATTTTTACGACTTCTTCCTGTTCATTTAATTCAACAGAAAGAGTCATTCCGGGGGCTAGTTCTGTTTCGTCTTCTCCCATACCAGCCATGCGCACATAACCACCGATCGGCAAGATACGAATCGTATAAGCCGTCCCATCTTTTCCTTGGTGTGCAAATATCTTTGGCCCCATGCCGATCGCAAATTCACGTACTAAAATGCCTGAACGCTTTGCGAAGAAAAAATGTCCAAATTCATGCACTAAGACAAGAATCCCAAAGACAATAATAAATGTAATGATTGTTTTCATAAACGACCTTCTTCCTTAATCCATCTTTCTACGATAGTTCTAGTTTGTTTATCGATATCAATCACTTCTGATAAAGTGACTTCAGTAGTTTCGTTGTAATTTTCAACTGCTCGTTGAACCAATTCCTCAATCTTTAAGTATGAAATTTCACCGTTAATAAATGCTGTTGCTGCGATTTCATTTGCCGCATTATAAACGGTAGGATACGCGCCGCCTTTTTTTCCAACAATAAATGCTAACGCAAGCATTGGAAAACGCTCAAAATCCATTGGCTCAAAATTTAATTGCCCGATCTGCGTCAAATCAAATGGTTTCTCGTTTTTAATTGGTAAACGGGTCGGATAAGTCAACGCATATTGAATCGGTTCACGCATATCGCTTGGTCCAAGTTGAGCCAGATATGCACCGTCTTTTAAGGTGATCATTGAGTGAACGATACTTTCTTTATGTAAAACAACTTTTATTTTATCATAATCTGTACTAAATAACCAATGGGCTTCAATAACTTCTAACCCTTTATTCATCATTGTTGAAGAATCTATCGTAATTTTTTTTCCCATTGACCAATTTGGATGCTTCAATGCCTGTTCTAAAGTAACAGCTTTTAGCTCTTCCCGGGTCAAATCTCTAAAACTACCACCAGAAGCCGTAATCACTAGCTCATTTAAATTTCCTTGTTTTTGGCCCTCTAAGCATTGGAAAATCGCTGAATGTTCACTATCTACTGGTAAGATACTAACATTATTTTTCACAGCCGCTTCCATAACCCATTGTCCTGCCATGACCAATGTTTCTTTATTAGCTAATGCAATATCTTTCCCCGCTTCGATAGCAGCCATCGTTGGCTTCAAACCAACACTTCCTGAAACTGCAGTTAATACAACATCCACATCTTCAAGTGTCGCAGCTTTTATTAGGCCAACTTCTCCCACACCAAATTCTACTTCTGGAAAACGCGAAGACAATTCACTTTTGATCTCTTGTGAACCAACCCCTACATATAGAGGTTTTAAACGCTTAATCAAAGTTGCACCTTGCTCACTACTAGAGTGAAAAGTTAGCGAAACGATTTGGAATAATTCTGGATTTGCAGTAACTACATCCACTGTACTTGTGCCGATCGAACCTGTAGCACCTAATAATGCGATTTTTTTCATAGTAAAAAGAAAAACTCTGAACATTCAGAGTTTTTCACCTTCCCTTCTTGTTTAGAAATTAAAATAGTCCGAATAAATGCATGATTGGAAAAACAAAAAGTAAGCTGTCAAAACGATCTAGTATGCCGCCATGTCCTGGTAAAATAGTTCCAGAATCTTTCACATCATAATGACGTTTAATTGATGATTCAACTAAATCACCAAATTGACCAACAATTGAAAAGACTACAGTTATAACTAACATAATTGGTAAATTATACGCAAATAGTTCTTTATTTGGTGTCAATGTCAAGAATAAAAGTGCCACAACAACCGCGCAAAGAATACCACCTAGTGATCCTTCGATTGTTTTGTTAGGGGAAACTTCCGGCCATAGCTTTCTTTTGCCAAAACGCTTCCCAATAAAGTAAGCGCCAATATCAGTTGACCACACAACAAACAGTGCATAAAGCAATACGACAAACCCAGTATGTCGGGCACTCACAAAGTTTTGGAACCCAACGCCTACATATAGACTTGTAATAACTGGAAATCCAGCTTGAGAGATGGTATACATATTTTTAGAAGCAACTAAACCGCCTAACAAAATCATGACAGTCAGATAAAATAAAATAAAATTATCTGCCTTTTCTGGTAAAAAGTAAAACCAACGATCTTTAGGCAGAACTAAAAATACTGCACCTAAGGCTGAAAGTACACCTTCAAAGCTAGCAATCTCTAAACCTTTCATTCTAAATAATTCATAAACTCCTACGACCGCCAATAACGCTGCCGCTAATTCGATCACAAAGCCTCCATACCAAATAATTGGTATAAAAACAACTAATGCTACGGCTGCTGTAATAACGCGCTGTCTCATTTATCTTCCTCCTCAGTTTCCTTTAAACCGCCAAAACGACGATTTCTATTTTGAAACGATGCTAAGGCATTTTCCAGTAATTCATCATTAAAATCAGGCCACAATGCATCCGTAAAAAACAATTCGCTGTAAGCAATCTGCCAAAGTAAAAAATTGCTGATTCTTTCTTCGCCACTTGTACGAATCAATAATTCAGGGTCTCTTAAATCATCCGCTAAAAACCCAGTCATCAAATGAGTTGCAATCGTCTCTTCTGTGATATCTTGCGGAGTAAGTTGACCGTTGACCGACTGTTCAGCAATTTCTTTTACCGCTGTAATAATCTCCGCTCTTGATCCATAGTTTAATGCAAAGTTTAAAACCATACCAGTATTATCTTTCGTTTGTTCAATTGCACGTTCTACTGCATCTTGCGTATGAGCAGGTAAAAATTCTTTATAGCCCATCACATGAACCTTCACATTTTCTTTGATCAACTCAGGAACAAATGTATCGAAGAAATCAACTGGCAACTGCATTAGAAAACTTACCTCGTCAGTTGGACGTTTCCAGTTTTCTGTAGAAAAAGCATATAACGTAAGAACTTTGATGCCTAATTTACTTGCATGTTTCGTGATTTTTTTTACCGTATTCATTCCTTCTTTATGTCCGGCAATTCTTGGTAAACGGCGATTTTGTGCCCATCGTCCATTTCCGTCCATAATTACTGCGACATGCTTTGGGATCGGCCCATCGCTATTAAAGGTAAATGTACTCTCTTCTTGTATGTACTTATTCTTTTGCGGAAAAAAACGTAACATATTTTTCCCTCCAATCCAAAAATCTGTCTAAACCATTATAACAATATCTTTCAGAAAAACCTATGCAAATGAAAAAACTTTCGATATTATTTAATCATTTTATTGGTGATACACCGTAATCTCTGTCAAAAAAGCGACTTATATAGCTATGTTTAATAATTAAAAACAAAAAGTAAGTGACTGGAACATAACTCTGCGAGTCATATCCCAGTCACATGGAATCTAAATATCCAGCAAAATCAAAACATCTGCTGCCCTTCGTTTCGACTTCCTTAACTTCCACGCACGATACACTAATCAATCTACTTAAACGAGAATCAATTATCTGATTGTTCTACTTTTTCTGAAGTTTTCTTTTCTTCTGGTTTTAAATTACCTTTACTGATACCGATTTGAACAACATAATCAATTGGGGCAAATTCATTGTATTTACTCATTTTGACTACGGTTCCTTTTGTAACTGTTGAATCAACGTAATAGACTTGGTACGTAATATTGGCCCCTTTAGATTGATACTCATCATAAAAAATCTTCTGTAAATCACCTTCTAAAGTATTGTCTCGCAAATCTTTAATGTAAGGCTTACCAGATGAATATATCACTTGAATTACAGGTTTTTCATCTTTTTCCGTATATTTCTTACCAATCTCTGCGGATTGACTGATAAAGTGACCGTAAGGAACTACATCATTAAAGACTTGTTTGACTTGAACTTGTAACCCATCAGCTTTTGATTCTGCTTCTTCTGCTGTAAATTGTGAAAAATCAGGGACAACCAAAGCTTTTCCGGTTGAAACAACAACAGTCAATGATTCTTTTTTGGCAACTTTTGTGTCTTTTCCAACACTTTGAGAAATGACTTTTCCATTTTCAATTTTGACAGAATCCGCTTCGTCTACTTTTAATGTAATTTCATTTTTCTTAGCCCATTCTGTTACTTCTTCTTTCGTTTTGCCTGCGAAATCTGGCATTGAAATGTTTTTTTCGAAGATTTCTTTTCCTTTAGAAAAATAAAGTTTCGCTTTATCTTTACGTTTGTAGTTTTCAGCTTTGGTATCTTTATTTGTTATTTCGAATTTCAGGTAATCTCCAGCAACTACATTGTCACTGTATTCTTCAATGACTGCTATGTTATCAGCTTTTTGTTTGCTAATCCAATCTTTGGCTTCAGCAAGTTTCATTGATTTAAAGTCCGGCAATGAAACCAACTCTTCTGGATCTGCGCCTAAACTAGCATCAACCAGCAATTCCTTGCCTTTTTTAATTTTCTTATTTTTTACCGTTTGATGAATAATAAGATTTGCTTCTTTATCAAAATCGTATTTTTGCTCTACTTGGAGCTTCACTCCGTTTTCAGTTGTCCATTCACGAACGTCTGACAATTCTTTCCCCTCAAAGTCAGGTACTTTCACATGTGTCATTTGATAGTAACCAGAATACAACAACAAGATTGAGACTAAACTTCCTAAACCAATAAGAACAAATTTTTTGATTCTTTTGTTTTTATAAGTTGGATCTGTTTCAATCACTTCATCTGGATTTTTTTGATTTTCATCGACAGGTTCATTTTCAACTTCATGTTGCTTCTTTTTTAATCGTTTTTTTGTATAAATCAAGTCTTCTTGATTTTTTGATTCATTTTCTGAGTGGCTGATTGTGTTGTTCTGTTTAAGAGTTTCTTGCTTATTTTTGGAAATATTTTGAGGGCCAATAGACACTTCTGGCTTACTCTCCTCTTTTTCCAAAACTTGCTTGTCTTTATTTATTGAAGAATTATCAGATTGTATTTTCTTTTTTGATTCAGGTTGGTTCGCTTTTTCTTTTTGTTCATTTTTCTGTTGGCGGGTTTTCTCATAATTGTCTCCACTAAAATTTGATAAAAAATCACTCATGTTTTTTCAACACACCTTTTTTCAGGTAATAAGTTTCATCGGATTGCTCCGCAATATCATTTGAGTGAGTCACAACAATGACACACTTATTATGAACTTTCGCGAGATTATGAAAAATATCGACAATTTCTTGCTCCATGCCTTCGTCTAAATTTCCCGTTGGCTCATCAGCTAAAATAACATCTACATTCGTCGCTAATGCGCGTGCAATCGCAACGCGTTGTTGCTCACCACCTGAAAGTTGATTAACAAGGCGGTCCGCTTTTTCACTTGTGATCCCAATGTAATCCAACAAATTATACGCAACTTCTTTTTGATTTGGAGGTAGATCATTGTCTGTGATCGACATAGCCACTAAGACATTTTCTAAAGCAGTTAGATAAGGAACTAAATTATAGCTCTGAAAAATAATACTGATCTCATCACGGCGATATTTTTCATACCCAATTGTTTTGATATCTTTTCCATTCAACAAAATTTGCCCTTCTTTAGGAGTATCCAACGCACTGATCAAAGAAAGAAAGGTCGTTTTTCCTGAACCTGACTGCCCTAGAATTGTATAGAATTTTCCTTGTTCAAAAGAAACATTGGTATCTTTTAAAATAAAACGACGTTGATCGCCATCTTGATAAAAATAACTAAGATTTTTTGCTTCTAAAATCGCCATTTTCCTTACCTCCTACATCATGATTTTTTTTGGATTCAAGCGAACAATATACAATAATGGTAAAATTGCGGATAATAATACTGTTCCCAGTCCAACAATCAGATACGTTACAATATAACCTAATGAAAATTTAACTTCGTAAGCATTCATGATATCATCTGCTGTAAGGTCACTTGAACCTAAACCATCAAACGCCATGAACATATTCATTTGATCATTTGCACTGCTTAACATATCGCTATTCAACAACGACTCAGAAACCATTTTCCCTAATAGGTTTCCAGTAATCAATGATATGATCAAAGCAATACCGCTGATGATCAGCATTTCAATAATTATTTGCCCCATTACGTGACTACGTTTATCTCCTAAAGACAAATAAATACCTAATTCGTGCTTGCGATCACGCATAAATAATAAAACAACAAGAGAAATAATCAATAATGTTGCAATCACGGCAATCAAAACTACATATCCTGAAATTTTTGACATTTTCTTCATGCTTCCACCAATTTGTTCGTATTGATCAGTTGATGCTTGCACTGTATACAGCTTAGGTAAAAGTGGTTGTGTTTCTTGTTTAAATGCTTCCACATCATCAGGACTTTTTAGTACATATACAGGCGTATAATATGCTTCTGGTTCATCTTCTGATATAAGTGGGCTATTTGGATCTACTTCTTTAAACTTATCGGTATAATTTTTGTTGAATTCTAAAACTGATTTATTTGTTAAATAAACGGTATTAAGTTGCTGCAACGACATAAATTGTTCATTCGGATTTTGACTCTCATTTTTTTTATTATCTTTGTCTTTCATTTCTACAGTTGTTGGTTCAAAAATTCCGATGATTTGAATAGGTACATCTATTTTAAATAGTTCTTTTTCATCACCATTTTCACTGTAATCATACCCTCTACTATCCATGATCATTTGATCACCAACTGATAGTCCGTTTTCTTCGGCAACCTTTGAGGAAATTAGGCCAACATTTTTACCGTTATCAATGTCGTCTTGAGTGAATACTTTACCGTCCACTACTTTTATTTTGTTTTCTTCAACATCTAAAATTTTATTGTAGTTTGATCCTTTTAAGGTAAAGCCTTCCATCATTCCTCCAGATTGCTCTGAATCTAAGCTTACACTCTTCAAATCTTTGGTCTGTATCATATTGTTAGCATTATAATCGTAATATTTCACATAAGAAGATTCTCCGATTTTTTTCATCAAATCAACTTTAAGCCAATCAATTTTAAGATCTTCTTTGCCAAACTCTTCTTGATTGTTTTCATAATCAAGTTGAATGGTTGCCATACCGCCTAATTGTTTTTTGACGCTTTTTTCAACATTCTGTGTAGACTGTTGAATTGCGATTGATCCTGCAATCACATTTCCTAATACAAAAATCACCGCAAATAGAATTAGTGATTTTCCTTTCTTTCTAGTAACACTCAACAATGCACGTTTGATAAAATTCACTTTCTCATCCCCCTTTAAGAAAATATATACACACTTATCATTATTCCATAACACTTCTAGTTTAACAAGGAGTTTTTTTATCCGCTTGTTTTATCATATAATTTCAATAAATTATAATTATTTTTTATTTAAATAACTAAATCACTAGAAAATATAAAAAACAATAAGAAACCTTA
>NZ_JAFLWD010000040.1:0-3285 GCF_017316105.1 Candidatus Enterococcus ikei | reverse complement strand
ATGATGGATGAATTGCGTAAACTATAAATTATCACTACGATAGTTATTAATCAATAATATAAAGAATGAATTAAAACTTTTACTTAGTTTTAGTTCATTTTTTTGTTTTATTGTTATATTAAGCTTTCAATTGTGTAAGATGAATGTTCGTCTATTCAATTTTCTTTGAGCTTTTTTCTAGCTATAATTAGTTATATAGTTAAATTTAGGAGGAATAAGTATTATGAAAAGTAAAAAATTTAAATTAGTTATTGGTGGTATTATAGTCAGCGTAGGTATAGTAGGAAGTTATTTTCTATTTTTTTCTCCTGCTAAAAAGGTGGAACCAAGTTATAATGTTTTCACTTTAGATCCACTGGACCCACTTTTATTAAAAGGTGAAGTTAAAGCGGCACAGACCGAAGATATTTTTTATGACCAAACATTGGGAACAATCGCAAATATCCCTGTAAAACATGAGCAAGAAGTTAAAAATGGAGAGGCTGTACTCAATTACCAAAATGGTGAAGCACAAACAAGAGCAGATCAACAGCAAAGAGTAGTTAATAAAAGTAGTTTATCTGCACAACAAGCTTCTCAAAATTTAAACCGAGCACAGACTCGTTATAATGAAGCGCAAGCAAGCTTAAATCAAAGCCGTACAGAGTATGATCGAGAAGCGGATCCAGAGAAAAAAGAAGAACTCAAAAGTAAAGTGGAACAACAAAAAACAGAAACTACGACTCTTAATAATGAAGTCATTCAAGCGCAACAAGCACTTGATTTAGCTTATACAGAGGTGAATGATGAATCGGCAGCGCTAGAATCTGAACAAGGCAAAGTTTCTTCTACAGTTAATGCGACGATTGATGGTGTTGCGATAATCAATGAAGCTGGGAAAAAATCATTGGAAATTCCATTGATTCAAGTGTTAAGTAAGACCAAGCAAGTCAAAGGAACCGTAACTGAATATGATTTGAATAAGTTGAAAATTGGACAAGAGGTGAGTGTTACTTCGATTGGATCAAATGAAACAGCTCAAGGAAAAATCAGCAGTATTAACCAACTTCCTAGATCAAAAAATAATAGCGAGTCCGAGATTCCTACGTATGAATTTATCGTAGATGGTAATTTCCCATGGGCTTATGGATCGTCTGTTCAAGTAACATTGCAACAGCCTCAACTAGTTTTACCTAAAACATCTCTTGTCACTAAAGATAATCAAACATTTGTATATGTTTATAAAAATGGACGAGCAGTAAAAACAGATGTGAAAGTAACTGAAAGTAATGGAGCAACAAATGTAGAATCAGGTGTTTCAAAAGGAGCAAAAATTATCAGCAATCCTGATGATGCATTAAAAAACGATGCAGAAGTGCAGGTGGCTGAGAATGATTAAACTTGAAAATATCAACAAGTATTATTCTTTGGAAGAAGGAAACCTTCACGTTCTAAAAAATATCAATTTTGAAATCAAAGAAAAAGAATTTGTTGCAGTGATGGGACCATCAGGTTCAGGAAAATCAACCTTAATCAATTTGATTGGTTTTATTGATAAGAAGTTTGAAGGGAAATATCTATTTGAAGAGAAAGAAATTACCGACTTTTCAGATAAGGAGCTTTCTGCGATTAGAAATAAATCAGTAGGATTTGTTTTTCAAAATTTTAGTTTAATTGAAAATAACACTGTTTTTGAAAATATTGAATTGCCATTATTATATAATGGTTCAGTTTATACAAATATTAAAGAACGGGTTCAAGAAGTATTAGAAAAAGTCGGTTTAGCTGACAAAGGAGACAAATACCCAAAACAACTTTCAGGTGGTCAGCAACAGCGTATAGCCATTGCTAGAGCAATCGTGAATGCTCCTAGATTTATCATAGCTGATGAACCAACAGGAGCACTCGATTCAAAAACGTCTGAGGATATTATGCAACTATTTCAAGATTTGAATAAGCAAGAGGGCGTAACAATCATATTGGTTACGCACAACCCTGAAATGGTTTCCTATTGTGATCGTTTGATTCGTGTGAAAGATGGGGCTATCGTTGAAGAGGAGTTGATTAAATGAAAAATTTGGTTATTTGGAAGACAGCATTAAAATCAATTCTAAAAAATAAAAAACGCAGCTTTCTCACGATGTTCGGCATTATTATCGGCATTGCATCAGTTATCACGATTGTATCTATTGGTAATGGATTTAAAAGAGATATGATTGATAAAATGTCAATGACTAATACAAATGAAAATATTAGTAATATTACCTTTAATTATTATGATATATCAAATGAATTTGCAGAAAATGAAGTGTTCAAAAAGAGTGATTTTGATTTAATCAAAAATGTAAAAGGCATAAAGAAAGTTGATTTTTACAAACCAAAGCAAAAAATGACAGAACGGCAAGTAGAATTATATGTTCGTGGTAAAAAATTAACAAAAAAAATCGATCGAGTTGAACAAACAAAGGTGGATTTATTGATTGGTCGTCAAATTGAAGCTAAAGATAATGCAACCTTAAATAAAGTGGTTGTGATTGATGAAATTTTAGCGCAAAAACTATTTGGAGACGTCAATAATGCTATAGGTAAAGGCTTTGAAATTGCTGGCGAAGTTTTTACAGTTGTAGGAGTATCTACAAGTAATAGCGGAACTTTATCAACTGAGAATCAGTCATCATTAGCCTATTTTCCTATCAAAAGTTATGATCACTATTTTAAAAAACCAAAAAGCCAATCTATTTTAAATTTAGAAGTGAATGTTGGTGAAGACAAAGAGAAAGTTACAACAGAGGTTCTAAAGCAACTCAACTTTACTGGAAGTTTGAGAAATGCTGGCGAGTACAATCCTTATAATCCTAAATCAGATATTGATCAGATGGGGAGTATTCTAGATAATTTAACACTCTTTATCTCTGCTGTAGCAGGTATTTCATTGTTTATTGCTGGAGTTGGAGTTATGAATATGATGTATATATCTGTTTCAGAAAGAACAAAGGAAATTGGGATTCGTCGAGCTTTAGGAGCAACAGAAAAAGATATTAGAAAACAATTTCTCGCTGAAGGTTTAACCTTGACTTTGTTAGGCGGACTGATTGGTTACTTACTTGGAATGATATTAGGGCTAATTGCATCTATATTTTTACCTTTTGCAGTACGACCAGATTTGTTTACGATTGGATTAGCTGTGGGGATTTCAACTTTAATCGGCGTTGTATTTAGTTATATGCCAGCTTCTGCGGCTTCTAAAAAAGACCTGATTGATATTATGAAGTAGTTTATCTATATTAAAAGTGATTATGGCATAAC
>NZ_JAFLWD010000004.1:0-20662 GCF_017316105.1 Candidatus Enterococcus ikei | reverse complement strand
TTGAATCCGTTCACTTTTCTACTTTGTCCATAGCTTATTTTTTATTAAGCAACAGTTGATTGCCCCTGCCAAGGTAGGTTAAGTATAGAACTAAAAGAGCTGAAAAGCAACGGGTTAAAGCTTTTTTAAGGTGTCAAGAAAAAACTCTTTACAGCTTGCTGAAAATCTGGTAAACTAACATTTGTGATTAAGTTAATGGAGGTGTAATATATAAAATGTCAGTAAAAATTCGTTTAAAACGCATGGGTTCTAAAAAGAGTCCTTTTTACCGTATTGTAGTCGCAGATTCTCGTTCTCCTCGTGATGGACGTTTCATCGAAACTGTTGGAACTTACAATCCTTTAAAAGATCCTGCAGAAGTAGTTTTAAAAGAAGATTTAGTTTTAGACTGGTTATCTAAAGGCGCTCAGCCTTCTGATACTGTTCGTAACATCCTTTCAAAAGAAGGCGTTATGAAAAAACACCACGAAGCTAAACTTGAAAAGAAATAAGGTGACCGATAATGACAGATGTGAAAGAGTTAGTTCTAACTATCGTTCGCCCATTAGTCAGTCAACCTGAGCTGGTCAAATTAGAAATAGAAGAATCTGATGTTTTTCTAGAGTACAACTTGACTGTATCGCCTGAAGATATTGGGCGTATCATTGGTAAGCAAGGGCGTGTTGCGAAAGCAATTCGTACTATTGTTTACAGCGTGCGCGTAGATGGACCGAAAAAAGTTCGTTTAAATATTGTAGATGGCAAATAGTACGAAGTAAAACACCCAATTTTTTTGGGTGTTTTTTGTTTTGACGAGTAAGGGGATAATCTGCCATAATAAAAAGACGAATAAAGAGTGGAGGAGAACCGAATGAACAGTCTAAAAATGTATCAAGAACAATTGGTGAGAGGCTTGAATGAATATTTTGAACAAGCTGATTTAGAGGCTGGAGATATTTTTGTCCTAGGTTGTAGTAGCAGTGAAGTTGCTGGAGGTGTGATTGGTAAGAATTCCAGCTTGGAGATCGGTGAAATGATCGTTTCTACACTCAAAGAGAGTTTAGACGAAAAAGGAATTTATTTAGCGGTTCAAGGTTGCGAGCATATCAATCGTTCCTTAGTTGTTGAAAAAGAAATCGCGAAACAACATAATCTTGAAATTGTTTCTGTTATACCAGCACTTCATGCAGGAGGTGCGGCGGCACTTGCAGCTTATCAACTTTTCTCAAAGCCAGTTGTTGTGGAAAAAATCGTAGCCCAAGGCGGTATAGATATCGGTGATACATCGATCGGTATGCATATAAAGCATGTTCAAGTCCCTGTCCGAACGAGCGTTAAAGAAATAGGCGGAGCGCATACCACCTATTTACGGACGCGGCCTAAATTAATTGGCGGAATTCGCGCAATTTATGCATAAAAAGATGAAGAGCAGTTAAATTCTTGCTCTTCCTCTTTTTTTATTTAAATCATTATTTTTTTCTAAATACTTTAATAGTAAAGATAGAGGCATCAAAACTAATTTCTGCTTCATCAATCATTAAACCAAGTAAGTGATAATCTTCTTCCTCGTGGTGTGTGATCCCAAGCAATTCATCATAATAGCTCTCAATACTCAAATCTCTAGGTGTATTCAATAAATCTAATAAATGCAAGACATTCTCAGGTTCATCATCGGTTTTTCCTTGGATTTCGATGTAAAAGCCCTCAGGAGTAAAATCTACACTAATTCGAATTTCTTCAATATCGTTTGAAAAAAAGTATGTTAATAATTCGTCTACGATTCTTTTAGCTTTGTCTCTTTCTTGCATGTTGTTTCACCTTTCTGATCTGTAAAATATTATCAAGTAATGGTACCATGACAGCTGCCACAAAACCAGTAGAAAATCCATTATTGTAAAGATTTAATCCACCGTGGAGATAACTAACGTTTGTGACTAATGACATATGTAAAAATCCAGCGATCAAGCCAAAAGTAATGCCATAATATCCAGCAATTGGTGCTAAACTAGTTCCAAAAATTCCAGCAAGGACCACAGTTGTCTGATTTACTTCAAAAACAGAAGACAATTGGGCTGTCAGAAAAACACTAACTAATAGAGGTAAACTATTCAGAATATGATTACCAAAGGCACTAAAACCGACTGCAGACAAGATTGCGCCAACAATTGGTCCATTAAGTGTAGATTGACTGATTTGAGTATAGCCAACAAGTAAAAGTCCCATCAGCGCCATATTCATCATAGTAGCGCCAACTCCAGCAATGGAAATAAAATCAGTGATCAATTTACCCGATGTTTTACTAATACTTCTTAATCCTTTTAATGAAAAATGATTAACTATGAAGCCAACAAAAAACATCAGCAAAAATAAAAATAGCAGAAAAAATAGTAATTGTGTATGGTAAGCAGTTGAAACTATATTTTTTCCTTCGATTTTCCAGCCAAACATCCTTAAAATCCCTGTGAACATCATCGCAATAAGTCCAGAAGTGAAGCCAACATTGTATAAGGAAAAACCTTGGTGAAATGTAAGAATATGGGAAGCCAAGGGCGGTAAAATCAAGCCAATAAAAATACCTACAAAGCAACCTAGCGGAAGGGATAAAATCAAAGGTAATGAGATCCCGAATGTAAGATAGCTAATGATCGGTGATAAAGCACTGCCGAATAAACTAACAACAATAAATTGTGAAAAAGGTTTTTTAACAATTCTAGCGTAGCAAAGCCCACCAATAATGATTGGGATAGAATTGTATAAATTTTTTCCGAAAAATGAACAACCTGATACTGTAAATAAAGCCGCAATCATCGGTCCGTTGATTGGGATTTTTTCTTTTCTAGCAAGTAGCACACTGATCAGTGTGAGTAATCCACTATTAACAAACGCACTGCCAAAAGTTCCGAGTTCAATATAATCTGTTAATAAATTGCTAGGTGAGGTTATGATTCGCGACATGCCCATCCACAATGTATTAAGTGGCTCGCTGAATAAACCAATAATAATCAAAATAACGCAATAACCAATTAGAAAATAATAGCTTCTCTTGTTATTGATTATTGTTGAATGTTTTTTGTCGGTATGTAAAAAAAGTGTTCGGCTGTTATCTTTAGCCATAAATAATACCTCCGTTTTATATATATAACTAACTATAGCCTGTAAAAGTACCCTCAGTCAATAACAATACTGGTGAGGCTCACAGTTTATCATGTTTTTCGAATATATCCATAATTATTGAGAAAAATAGCCGAGAAAAGAGTGTAAAATGAAAGGATAAATAATAAAAAAAGAAATATTTACAGGACTATTTTTATAAATAAATAACGATAATTTGAAAATTAGGAGTGAATACTTTGGTTAGAAAAAAAATACATACAAAACAACATATACTAGCTGCTGCACGAGAACTATTAATAGAAAAAGGTTTTTCTTTCATAACTGCGCGGAATGTAGCTGAGCATATGGGGATTTCAACACAACCTATTTATCTTGAATTTAAAAATATGGAAGACTTAAAGTTGACCCTGCTTAAAACGACACATGAATTCTTAGAGAGGAAATTTTTTTCTGTGAGACAGACATCAGATAGCCTAGCAAACTTGGGTTTAAACTATATTGATTTTGCTAAAACAGAGAATAAATTGTATATATCTTTATATATCGACCAACATTCCTATGGGCAAGAATTGCGACAACTATCGTTTGAGCTGTTTCAAAAGATTGTTAAAAAAGAGTTGAGGTATATAGATTCATCTATAGAACAACTTGAGAAACTACATATGAATTTATTAATCGCAGCGACAGGGCTTGCATCGTTGACTAGTTCAGGTATGCTTACTCAAACAAAAGAGCAACTTATATCAGCTTTTAAGACGGTTGAACAAAATAGCTAAAATAAGCAAAGAAATTTCTATAAAAGCACAACAAGAATTGGCTAAGTAAAAAGACTGCACAAGTATACTCTAACAAAAGTTAGAACTATACTTGTGCAGTCTTTTTTTGTGATCAATTTGTTCAAATAGCCTGAGGTATAAAGTCAATTGTACATAAATCATTATAATGAAAATGGATAGTTGCTTGAATTCGTCCATCGTCAATCAATTTTTGTGCAGTGTCTCTTACGTCTGTTTGGTCAAATTGCTGGAAATTGATCACATTTGCTACAAAATGAGGAGATTTCCTGTTGGAAGCCTCAACTATGAGCGTTTCTATTTGTGGATTAAACGTCATTTGCTTTCACCTCTTTTGTTAACAATACCACTTTATCACTCAATTGGATAGTGATTCCTTAGTTAATGAGGAAATGGCAAGAAATTCTTTCAGATTATAATTTCTTATACGTAGAGTAGCTGTCACAGCTTTTTAAGAGGATTAGTTTATCAGGACTGGATTCAGTTAACTTATGTAATTTAAAAATATTCTTTTTTTCAAAATTGTGATTCCAGATATACATCATTTTCAATAATTTAAGAGTGGGTTGATAATGAGCCGATTCTCGTTTTGTCTTTTGTTTGATGAACCGCTTTAAAATACGAAAAACTCGGATAGGATAAGCAGGTAAGAGCAGTAAAATAATATCTGCATCATCTACAGCAGGTTTGATCCATTCATTCGTTGTCGTTCCTTCAATAATCCAAGCTTCTTTAGTTAAAATATGTTGCAATTGTTGGCTGGATTCTTCCTTTGAATAGGGTCGGTCACCTTCAGGTAGGCGTTTCCATATAAGATTATCTAATTCGTAGAAGGGAATCGCTTTTTCTACTGATAATTTCTTGGCTAAGGTTGTTTTTCCACTTCCAACAGGTCCAGCGATCATTATTTTTTTCATAGTTGATACCTCCTGATTGAAATAAAAAATGACTGAGCAGAAGTTCTGGCCCAGTCATTTGTGTTCGAATAAACGATAGAAAGACAAACAGTGCTTGCTGATAGTGATTCTCAAAGTCAAACTCTTTTATCCGAATTTCTTAAACGTTTATTTTTTAGCTTCTTGTAAAATATTGATTTTTTCGATTCTGATATCTTTTTTAGGTTTATCTTGGTCACCGGTTTCAGTAGCAGCGATTTTATCTACAACATCCATCCCTTTAGTTACTTGACCAAAAACAGTATGTTTACCGTCTAAGAAAGGAGTTCCGCCTTTTTTGTAAGCTTCGATGATTTTTTCTGGATAGTCATCTTTTAATAGACCATCAGAAACATCTTGATCGTTTTGAACGATAAAGAATTGGCTGCCGTTTGTGCCGTTTCCTTTTTCATCTGTACCAGCATTAGCCATAGATAAAGCACCACGTAGATTGTATAATTGGTTGGAAATTTCATCGTCAAATGATTTATTCCAAATACTTTCGCCGCCAGTACCGTCACCTTTAGGATCGCCACCTTGAATCATGAAATCTTTAATAACGCGATGGAAAGTAACATTGTTATAATAACCATCTTTAGCATGTGTCATAAAGTTTTCAACAGTTTTTGGTGCTTGTTTTGGAAATAGTTTGATCTCAATCGTTCCTTCTGTTGTGACCATTTCAACTAAGTCTTCGTCTTCACTAACTGTATCAGATAACTGTGGCAAATCTAATGCATTTAAATCGACAGATTCAGAAGGTTTTGTTTCACTAGCAGAAGTGGCAGAAGAATCTGCTGCTTTTTTCTCATTTTTAGGTCCACAAGCCGCAAATAATACTAAAGAAGTTAGTAGTGCTGTTGCAGCGATGAATTTTTTTGTTTTCATAAAGTTAAATCTTCCTTTCAAAGATAGTTATATCTCATGATAACAAATCCTTTTTAGAACTGCTAGTCAAAATAGAATTTTTTTAAGATTTCTGAAAGGTGTAGACCACTTTTTCTTATTCTGCTATAATGAAAATGGATACATTATAATCAATACAAATCTTAGGAGGCAGTAATAATGGGAAAATTAGGTATTTCTATTTATCCAGAACGATCAACTTTTGAAAAGGACAAAGCATATTTAGACTTAGCACATAAATATGGATTTAAACGCGTTTTTACAAGTTTGCTTCAAATAACTGAGGACAAAGAAAAGGTATTAGCAGAGTTTAAAAGAGTTGTTGATTATGCGAATAGTCTTGAAATGGAAGTTATGGTCGACATTAATCCTGCCTTATTTGAACAATTAGAGATTTCTTATGATGACTTATCATTTTTTGATGAGATGGGTGCTTATGGCGTCCGTTTAGATGTTGGGTTTACTGGTGCAGAAGAAGCGAAAATGACTCGTAATCCATATGGAATCAAGATCGAAATCAATATGAGTACAGGAACGAGCTATGTAGACAACATCATGAGCTATTCACCAAATACGGATAATTTATTAGGTTCTCATAATTTTTATCCTCACCGTTATTCTGGTTTAGGCTATGATCATTTTGTCTTTTGTTCTGAAAAATTCAGAAAATATAATTTAAATACAATGGCTTTTGTGAATTCCCATGATGCCACTTTTGGACCTTGGCCAACCCAAGATGGCCTATGTTCTTTAGAAGATCATCGAGATTTAGAAATCGCTACTCAAGTGAAGCATTTAGTATTGACTGGATTGATCGATGATATCTTGGTAGGAAATGCCTATGCTTCAGAAGCTGAGTTAAAAGCGATGGCTGATGCATTCAACGCTGAATATCCTTCGGTAAAAGTGGATGTTGCTGAAGATATCACAGATGATGAAAGAGAAGTCTTATTTACGAGCCTTCATAGCTATCGTGGTGATCGTTCAGAGTATATTTTACGTTCGACGATGACACGGATTCACTTTAAGGACCGTGATTTCCCACCTCATAATACAAAAGATATGACAAAAGGCGATGTATTGATCGATAATGTTGATTATGGACAATACAAAGGAGAAACACAAATTGCCTTAAAAGAAATGAAAAATGACGGACGTGTCAATGTTGTTGGTCGTATTTCGGAAGATGAGTTGTTCTTATTAGACTTCTTGAAACCATGGTCTAGCTTTAAATTGATTGAAAATGTAAAATAAAATATATGACAGGAGGTTGGGACAGAAGTGTTTAATCCCGAGAAATAAGAAGGGATTCACGAAAATTGTTCTTCAAATCTTTATGAATTTCAGCTTATTTCCGAAGCCTTCAAATCTTAGTGCTTTAGCACTTAGAATTTGATATGATCGAAGCGTAGCGTAGTGATTGCTTCTGCTCCCACCGTTTATCTGGATTCCATGTGAGTGGGATATGACTCGAAGAGTTATGTCCCACTCACATTTTTTCTTTCATAAGTTTGTTCATAGAGTACTGAAATTTTTAGCAATTTTTAATAAAATAAAAAGAAAAGAGGTGGGATTTATGGAAAAAGAACTAAGTATGTTATTAACAAAGCTTCAAGGAATCGCTCAAACAGGTAAGAAATATGGAAAAGATATTTTTGATCAGGAACGTTATGAGGAACTGTCTCAAGTAACCAAACAGTTGATGCGAATAATATATCCGGTTCTTTCTGAACAAGAGCTATCAATTATTATCGATAAAGACGAAGGATATGCTACACCAAAAGTTGATGTTCGAGCAGTTGTCTTCAATAAAGAAGGGAAACTATTACTTGTCAAAGAAAAAAGTGATAATTGCTGGTCTTTACCAGGAGGATGGGCAGATATTGGTTATTCGCCAAAAGAAATTGCTGAAAAAGAAACCCTAGAAGAAGCTGGAGTAATCGTTAAAGCACAGCGCTTGATCGCAGTTTTGGACAAGGCGAAACATGAATATCCAGCAGCTTTAACCTATGTATATAAGTTGTTTATTCGTTGTGAAGTACAAAGCGATGAGCCAAAAGCAGGGATTGAAACAAGCGAAGTTGGTTATTTTTCACTACAGGAAATTAGTATGCTTTCACTCTCAGAAGAAAGAAACATACTTGAGAACTTTAAAATGATTTTTAATGATTACGAAAATGAAAAAAACGACACGATTTGTGATTAATATTGCGAAAATCTCGATAAAACATTATACTATTTAAGGATTTGAAAAAAGCTGAGTATTATTTGTTGGTTTTGTCTATAAGCAGATGATACTTTTTAATGGGGAGTAAACGAATGAGTCGAATAGTAAAAGTTTTGATCGTTATTGCAATTTTAATTATAATCGTATTAACAGGTGCAGGCATGTACTTCTATAATTATGCTGTTGTACCTTCACAAAAAGATTTCTTGGCCGGTGACACGCCTGGAACTGATGTTGAAGTGAAAAAACCAGAAGAAAAATGGTTTAAAGATGATCTCAATCGATCTTACTGGGAATTAACATCAACTGACAACCTAAAATTAAAAGCTATTTATCTACCAGCAGCCGAAAAAACAGATAAAAATGTTATTATGGCTCATGGATATATGGGAAATGCTGAAACAATGGCTAGTTTTGCTAAAATGTATCATGATTTGGGATACAATGTTTTAGTGCCTGATGCAAGGGGACACGGAGAAAGCCAAGGCGACTATATCGGTTTTGGCTGGCCGGAGCGAAAAGACTATCTTCAGTGGATCGATAAAGTTTTAACTGAAAATGGTAAAGATGCTCAAATCACTTTATACGGTATTAGTATGGGTGGGGCAACAGTCATGATGACGAGTGGTGAAAACTTGCCGAAAAATGTTACAGCTATCGTTGAAGATTGCGGTTATTCTACAGTCAATGAAGAATTAGCATATCAATTGAAAGATATGTTTAATCTACCATCGTTTCCACTTGTTCCTGTTACGAGCTTAATCACAAAAATTCGTGCAGGATATTTCTTTGGAGAAGCTAGTTCAGTTGCACAGTTGAAGAAAAATAAAATTCCAATGCTGTTCATCCATGGAGATGCAGATAAATTTGTACCATTTAAAATGTTGGATGAAGTGTACAACGCAACAGCTGGACCAAAAGAAAAATTTGTTGTAAAAGGTGCAGCCCATGCTAAAGCGTACACGGTAGATCCTGAGGCATACAAAGAAAAAGTAGCAAGTTTTCTAACAAAATATGTAGATTAATGATTGAAGTCGAGACAAAAGCGTTTAGATACTTATTTCCGAAGACCGTCTACTCTTAGAAGTTGATGTGATCGGAACGCAGTCTGCTTTTTAATCGCCGTTTATTCGTATTTAGAGCCCGAATCAAGACTGATTTTTAGTTTTGGTCGCGGGCTCTTTTAAAGCACAAATTAGCTTCTTTTCTTCTTTAATCCGAAACATGCATTAATTTTATGATTTTACTATACATCTGCTGGAATTCTTTGATATGATAATGAAAAGAAATGAGGTAAAATAGATGGAAGAACAAGTGACTGACTATCTGCATTACTTACAAATAGAACGAGGGCTTTCTCTCAATACAAGAAAAAGCTACGAACGAGACTTACATAAATATTTGGCTTTTCTAAAAGAGCAAAAAGTAGATTCTTGGCAACTGATCGATCGTTACATAATTATGGAATATTTACAAACTTTGCATAATGAGAATAACTCCTCTGCGACCATTATTCGAATGATTTCAAGTTTAAGGGGATTTCATCAATTTATCAGACAAGAACGCATCACAGATCATGATCCTATGCAGCATATCGATTCGCCGAAAAAAGCTCAAAAACTTCCTAGCACACTTTCCGTGGAAGAGGTTACTTTACTGATAGAAACGCCAGATACCACAAAACCACTAGGAATAAGAAATAGAACTATATTGGAAGTAATGTATGCAACAGGATTACGGGTCAGTGAGTTAGTAGATTTGAAAATCGGGGATTTACATTTGTCGATCGGTTTAGTACAAACGATTGGTAAAGGAGACAAGGAGCGAATTATTCCTTTAGGCGATTATGCGATTCAGTGGATCCAGAAATATATGGAAGATGCTCGTCCAATTCTAATCAAAAAAAATCAAAATGAAACACACTTATTTGTGAATCATCATGGTAACCCGCTATCAAGACAAGGTGTTTGGAAAAATCTAAAACAAATCGTTCGAGAAGCTGGAATCGATAAAAATATTACACCGCATACACTTCGTCATAGTTTTGCCACACATTTATTAGAAAATGGTGCTGATTTGAGAATTGTTCAAGAACTTTTAGGACACGCTGATATCTCAACGACTCAAATCTATACCCACATCACAAAACAACGGATGGCAGATGTCTATAAGCAACATTTCCCAAGAGCCTAATCGACAAATATTAAAGAAAGAAGGTGAGATCATGTTAACTTATTATCGAAAAGAGCAACGAAAAATTGCGATGGGCCTACTGAGTTTTCATCAAAAGTTAACTGAATATCAAGCACTACTAAAAGAGATAGATATGTATGAAACAGAAGAAAATTTACATTTATTTTTTTGGATACCAGATGGCGAACAAAATATTCAAGGGATTTTAGGAATTGAAGTAGAGACCTCAGAAGCGATGATTTTACATGATATATCAATAAATCCTTCATTTCGTGGAGAAAAGCTGGGCTTTAATTTGTTGAATGAGATGAAAGAGTTGTATCCAGAGACCAAAATCTATGGCACTTTAGCTACATCTGCTTATTTATCTAAGTGGAAAGAACACAACGATTAAGTTTTATGGTAAACTAGAGAGTCGATAAAGAAAGTTGGATGATCTTGCAGGAAATTAACGTAAAATTGGATGTATTTGAAGGACCGCTAGATCTTTTATTGCATTTAATTCAAAAATTGGAAATTGATATTTATGATATTCCGATTGCTGCAGTGACCGAACAATATATGAATTACATTCACACCATGAAAACATTGGAATTGGAGATTGCTGGTGAATACATAGTGATGGCAGCAACGTTGATGGCAATCAAAAGTAAGATGCTGTTACCAAAACAAGAATTTGAAGTTTTTGAAGAGGATGAAATTCTAAGTGGCGAAGATCCACGAGATGCATTGGTTGCTCAGTTATTAGAGTATCGTAAATTTAAATATGCAGCTGGTCTTTTACATGAAAAAGAATCAGAAAGAAGTTTGTATTATACGAAAGAACCGATGGATATCGATGAATATAAAGAAGATAATCCATTTTTAGAACCGAATCAATTGAATACGATCGATTTATTTCTTGCTTTTCATGCAATGCTAGAAAAGAAAAAAAGTCGTCAACCAGTAGAGACAACAGTTACTGGTGATGACGTATCTATCGAAGAAAAAATTACGACAATCTCGGAAAAAATGTGTCAAATCGACCGAGACACACCCGTGAATTTTGAATCTTTTTTCACTTCATATTCTAAACAAGAAATCGTGACAACCTTTATGGCTTTGTTAGAATTAATGAAAAAAGGGACTGTTCATGTTGAACAAGAGGGCAATTATAGTACGATTTTGCTATACAATACGTCTGCAGAAATTGAATCAAGTACGGAGGAAACAGCGTGACCACAGTTAGTCAAGTCGAAGCGATTCTGTTTGTTGTTGGAGAAGAAGGAATTGGCTTAGAACAATTATCTTATTTATTAGAATTATCTACCGCTAAAACTTATGAAGCATTGACGGCTTTAAAAGAGCGTTACGAATCAGATAAGCAATCAGCTTTAAATATTTTAGAAGTGGGTAATCATTTTGTATTGTCTACTAAGAAGGCTTTTGCACCCTTATTAAAAAAATATGCGCAATCACCTATCTCTAATTCATTGTCTCAAGCTGCGCTTGAAACACTATCAATCGTTGCATACAAACAACCGATTTCAAGAGTAGAAGTAGATGAAATTAGAGGGGTACAATCAGCTGGCTCCATGCAAAAATTAGTTGCTCGTCAATTGATTGAAGAAAAAGGACGAGTTGACGGACCTGGTCGAGCTATTTTATATGGGACAACGGCTTATTTTATGGATTATTTTGGCTTAAGATCTTTGGAAGAATTGCCAGATATCCAGCAAATGGAAGAAGAAATCGCAGAAGAGTTACCTTTAGACCTCTTTTTCGACCGTTACAAAGAGTTAAATGAAGAAGAAACAACGGACACAAACGAATCGGAGGAAGAAAATTAAATGGAAAGACTTCAAAAAGTAATCGCGCACGCAGGAATTGCATCACGTCGAAAAGCAGAAGAATACATTGTTAATGGACGTGTAAAAGTAAATGGGAAAATCGTTAGAGAACTAGGAACACAAGTAGGAAAAAACGATAAAGTTGAAGTTGATGATGTACCGATTTATAAGGAAGAATATGGCTATTATCTCTTCTACAAACCAAAAGGTGTTATTTCTGCCGTTTCTGATGATAAAGGTAGAAAAGTCGTTACAGATTTTTTCTCACACATCAAAGAACGAATTTATCCTGTGGGCAGATTAGATTATGATACTTCAGGACTGTTACTATTAACAAATGATGGTGAATTTTCTCAAAAATTAACACATCCAAGTCATGAAATTGATAAAGTTTATGTAGCAAAAGTAAAAGGGTTAGCCAAAAAACATGATTTACTTCCGTTAACTAAAGGAATGAAAATCGAAGGATACAAAACAGCACCTGCCACTTTTGAGATTATATCTGTTGATTTAAAAGCAAATACTAGTATTGTGGAATTAACGATTCACGAAGGCCGTAATCATCAAGTGAAAAATATGCTAAAAGCAGTAGGCTATCCTGTTCAAAAACTAAAAAGAGAAAAATACGGAGATTTAACTTTAAAAGGATTACGTCCTGGTGAATACCGTAATTTGAATAAAAAGGAAATTAGTGTTTTGATGAACCAATCAAAATAAAGAAAACAAGGTTACACTTGGAACTGGAGCATAATTCCAGATGAATTATTGAACCAACATTGATCTGGATTTTACCTAACTGAGAGACACTCATAGAGTATCTCTCAGTTAGGTATTTTCTTTGTTTCGAATGTGAAATGCGTAACTATTGCTTTTTTCAAAAAAGGTTGTATACTATAAGAGTACAAAAATTTAATAAAGGTTCGTCTTCAGGGGCAGGGTGAAATTCCCGACCGGTGGTTATAGTCCACGACCTACTTCATTTGAAGTGGCTGAATTGGTGAAATTCCAATACCGACAGTAAAGTCTGGATAAAGAAGATAGGGCTTATTTGAATTGGCATTTTTCAGATAAGATAACTCTACTCTATTTTCCCTGCTGGAAAATAGAGTTTTTGCTGTGAATTGCTGTGAATCACTACGACTGGCCAAAGGACAGAGTAGATGATGAACAGTACTTGGCGAACGAAGTGAGAGAAGTCACCTAACTAGTGAATCACAATATTGCGTTTATCCCATCAAACTCTAGGAGTTAAACCTCTAAAAATTGAGGGACAGAGTAGATGATGAACAGTACTTGGCGAACAAAGTGAGAGAAGTCACCTTCGTATTGAAACACCATGTTTAACTAAAACTAAATATGAGTGAATCTTTTTTCCAACGAAATAATGTAGCTGTATATAGTTACAGAAATCGTACCATTCGACCAAACAACAAACACAGCAAATCAAGAGCAATTAATGAAAAAGTCAATTTAGAAAAGTTCGTTTGAAGATGGGTCCTTTTAACAGGAGGATTTCATATGCGAAACAACAAGGTACAAAAAATGGTAAGTGTAGCAATGTTAGCAGCAATAGGTGTGGTTTTACAGTTTGTAGCGTTTCCGATCATACCCTCATTAAGTTTTTTAAAAATTGATTTCAGCGACATCCCAGTTATGATCAGTATGTTCTTATTCGGCCCGCTAGCCGGAATCAGTACAGCATTTATACGATCAGCATTGCATCTATTTACAACGGGGGCTTCGCCGCAAAACTTAGTGGGAGATGTAGCTAGCTTTTTTGCCACAACGGTTTTCACTTTGCCGATGTATTATTTTTTCAAACGTGGAAGCGACAAGCTTTCGAATAAAATTCTAGGTATTTCTACAGGAATAATTGCTTTGACGGTTTTTATGGGTGTAGCCAATTACTATGTGATCACACCGCTTTATTTAAAACTATTCGGCGTATCAGCGGGACAATTTTTAGGAATGTCACTAGCAAAATATGTTACGATCGGAATTATTCCATTTAACTTGATCAAAGGCGCAATTGTTAGTACGGTTTTCTTAATTCTTCATGCTAAATTATTACCATGGTTATCTAGAAAACAACATCAGTTGGGCAATAAAAAACCATTACCAAAATAATTATTGATAAATATGTAAAGCACGGAACGAAACGTTTAGTTTTGTTCTGTGCTTCTTTTAGTCTTCAAGGCAAAAAAGCGTAATTACTGAGTTGTTTCTGATAAAATAGATAATGAGAACGAATCGGAGGAGAAGTTAAATGAAAAAATGGCAGAAGCGACTACTTTGGATAATTGGAGTGGTCATAGCATTTATTTTAGTGGGTTTATTTTATATAAAAACAATCACATATACACCCACCACAGATGCATTAGCAATATCTAAAAAAGCGACAAATGAGAATGGTGTCTTATTTTTTGAAGGTGATCAAGAAAAGCCAGCTCTGATTTTTTATCAAGGAGCATTGGTTGAAAATGCCAGTTATAGTGTTTGGGCTGAAAAAGTTTCTCAAGCTGGTTTTTCAGTTTACCTGGTACATGAACCGTTGAACTTAGCTGTTTTAGGTCAAAATAAAGCAGAAAAAATCATCCAAGCCAACCATTTAAACAATTATGTAATTGGCGGACACTCACTAGGCGGTGTGATGGCGAGTCGATTTGCGGCAGAACAAAAGAAACAAAGTGAGTTGAAAGGTGTATTTTTCTTAGCAAGTTATCCTGATGAAAAAGGCAGTCTGGCGCAATTTAACGGACAGGTTCTTTCGCTAACTGGGTCTGAAGATGGTGTTTTGAATTGGTCAGCGTATGATAAAGCCGAGGAATATTTACCAAAACAAACAGTTTACCATGAAATAAAAGGCGGCAACCACGCTGGATTTGGTAGTTATGGGGAACAAAAAGGGGACAAACCTGCGGCCATAAATAATCAAGAACAACAAGAAGAGGTAGCCAAACAATTAATTGAGTGGTTGAATACAATAAAATGAAAAAAATAAAAGAAGCTGAGATATGACTCCAAAAGTGGTGCCTCAGCTTCTTTTAATCCAATCTATTCTATTTTTCTAGAATCTCTATTGCACGTACAGGACATTTGCGGTACGCTGTTAACGCATTGTTCCTTTTATTTTCGGGAACAAATTCTTGGAGAGCCTCATGATCATTTTTCAAAATGACAATTCCGTCATCATTATAATCAAAAATTTCTGGAGCATACACCTGGCAAAGTCCGCAAGCAATACATTTTTCAGGAATTATTTTACATAACATATGTGCACATCCTATTCTATCATTCAAAAGAGGTGAAAATATGGACTCTTTATTTATTTTATCGTTATTTAAACATGGTTACAAGGCTCGGACGTCAACTTTGTATCATCTGTTAAAAGGAAAGCGAACGAGTTCAGTTTTATTATATGGTTTTTTATACGAAAACTTACCTTTTTTTCAATTAACACCAGAACTGACTGAAGACCAGTTTAACAGAAAGCTAGATGAATTGGTTGAGCAAGAGCTATTAATTTTAAATGCTGATAATGAGGCTCAACTAACAGTTCAAGGCAAACAAAAACTAGCTCAAGAGAAAAGTTGTTTTACTTGGATCGATAATTATCGATTTGGCAAAACAGATGAAACCATTTGGCGTTTAGTCCAATTTGTGGTACAAGTCATTTCTCATTTATCTTATGAGGATAAGCAATATATTCCTCTCGAGCAATCGCCATTGTACCAAAAACAAGTAAAAAAGTACATCAAATCAATACCGAAAGTGCAATTAATTGAAACAGTTAGGAAAGAATTAACGGAGATTTTTTCTTATTTGCCTAAAAAAGAAGCGAACTTTTTTGCTCAACAGTTTTCAGGGTATCAGCAAATTGGCAAGACATCGTATCAATCAATGGACGACACTGACGAACCATTTCAACGGTTTTTGCAAAGAAAAGAAATGCTTCATCATTTATTACATCTAATTTTACAAATGCCGGAAGGGAGTTCTTTGAGAGCACTTATCTTACCTTTGGTTAAACAAAACGAAAATCAAAGTATGAATGAAACTAAGCATTATTTAGCATTTCAACTTTCACTAGAAGAATTGGCTAAACAACGTAGAGTGAAAAAAAGCACTGTGCAGGATCATCTGATGGAACTAGCATTGACAGAAGCGTTTCCCTTCAATACGTTTATAACTCAAAAGACCTATCATTTATTAGATGAGCATTCAGGTCCATACCAAGAGTGGGTGTATCGTTCCATAAAACAAAGCAATCCAGAACTTGATTATTTTGAGTTTCGTTTATATCAAATCCAAAAACTTAGAGAGGAAAGAGATCAGAACGAATGACAATCAATTTAGAACAAGTATTATATGATAAATTTGGCTTCAATACATTTAAACCAGGACAAAAAGAAGTGATCCAACAACTCTTACAAAAACAAGATACCTTAGCTGTTTTACCAACGGGGACAGGGAAATCGTTGTGTTATCAATTTGTTGGGCAGTTGGTGGAAGGAACAGTGATCATTGTTTCGCCGCTATTGTCATTAATGGAAGATCAAGCGATCCAATTACAAAGAAAAGGTGAAACTCGTGTGATCGCTTTAAACAGCAGTTTATCTTTTATAGAAAAGCAGTATGTGATAAATCATTTAGGTAATTACAAATTCATCTTGGTTAGTCCAGAAACGCTCATGCAAAAAGAAGTTAGAAAAAAAATCGCCCGTCTAAAAATTGCGTTATTTGTAGTAGATGAAGCGCACTGCGTTTCACAATGGGGTGTTGATTTTAGACCAGAATATACTAAGCTAGCTAAAATTCAAGAAGAATGTGGCTATCCATTGACTTTAGCTTTGACCGCCACAGCGACACCAGCTGTAAAAAAAGAGATTATTAAGCAGGTATTTGCGCACCGTAAACATGTTTCAGAGGTGATCTTTTCCGTAAATCGTCCGAATATTGGTTTAATCGTCAATCAAACAACGGAAAAACAAGATACGCTGCTCTTTTATTTAACGCAACTGAAAAACAAAGGAATCATTTACTGCGCAACTAGGAAGAATGCCGAAATGATCAATCAATTAATAAAAGAGCAAACAAATTTAAAAACAGCTTTTTACCATGGCGGACTGACACCAAATGAGCGCAGTTTATTGCAGCAGCAATTTGTGTCTAATCAACTTGATGTATTATGTGCGACGAATGCTTTTGGCATGGGGATTGATAAACCAGATGTGCGTTTTGTTATTCATTATGATTGTCCAGACAGTTTAGAAAATTATGTACAAGAATTTGGTCGAGCAGGTCGTGATGGACAACCAAGCGTTGCGATTTTAATTTATCAAAAAGGGGACGAATCAATTCATTATTATTTCCAAACAGAAAGTCGACTTGATCGTTTGCTTTTGAATGAGCTCGGTACATCACAAGTAGAAGATCAGGAAAAACTTTTACCTGTTTTAAATGAAATTCAGCAAAAATGGCTGCAAGGATATTTAGAAAAGGACTACACGATCGAAGAATTAGAACAAAGATTATTAAGAAAAGAGAAAGAACGTCAACAACAGTTACATAGTATGTTAAACTATATCAATGAAGAAAAATGCCGCCGTGTGTTCATTCAGCAGTATTTCTCAGAAGAAAACAAAGAAACAACTCAAGAAAATTGTTGTGATCGATGTGGCTTATCCTTTGACAACTACAAAGTTCAAATAGTACAATCACCAGAAGAAAACGAAATCTCTGAACAATGGGAGGACATTTTGATAAGATTATTTAAAGAATGAAAATAATCTTTTTTTAGACTGCAGTAGATAAAAAGCTGTGGTATAATAGCAAACGAGAGAATTTTAGGAGGAACGATACGTGAGTAAAAAAGATAAGAAAAAACCATCAGGTGCACGTGAACCTTGGGAGCAATCAATTTATGAAACAGATAAGAATGCAGGAGGCTCCCGCTCAGAAAAACGTCAACAAAAAAAGGGAAATACAGTCTTTCTAACAATTTTAGTTATTCTTTTGCTATTGATCATTGCCTTACCAGTAGGGACATATCTTTATGTGATGAGAGATAAAACGGATAATAAAGAAGCTAGTCAACCGTCGTCTTCTGTTGTTGTTCAATCATCAACGAAGAATAGTTCTTCTACACAGCCAACATCTTCAAGTGCACCACAAGAGTCTTCAGAAGCAGTGAAAAGCGAAAGCAGCGCACCACAAGAGACGACGCCAACAAGTCAAGCTGCAGAAGAAACACCTGTGTACACAGAAGTCCTTAATGGCGAAGGTCCAAACCAAGTTGCCACAAGAAATGGCATTACAACAGATGAATTATTACAGTTGAATGGTTTGACATTGAATTCTGTTTTACAACCAGGTCAATCTTTACGAGTGAAATAATAAAAATCAGTAGAAATTAATTTCTACTGATGCTAAGGGTCTGAAACAAAACAGTTCATGTTTTGTACCAGACTCTTTTACTATGTGATAAACAGAGGAGTTTACTATGAAGAAGATAAGCATTGCTATTGATGGTCCAGCATCATCTGGGAAAAGTACAGTGGCAAAAATTTTAGCAAAAAAATTAAATGATATTTATTGTGATACGGGAGCAATGTATCGAGCATTAACTTATTTAGCCATCAAAAATGATGTGGATTTTGAAGATGAAGAAGGTTTAGTGACGTTGTGTCTTGAACATACAATTTCGTTTAAACAGACTGAAAAAGAGCAGCTGGTCTTTATAGATGAAATCGAAGTAACGGAAGAAATCCGACAACCTGATGTGACCAATGCAGTGTCGATTGTTGCAAAACATGCTGCAGTTCGGGAAAAAATGGTTGAATTACAGCAAGCAATTGGCCGCGCAGGCGGTGTTGTAATGGACGGACGAGATATCGGAACAGCTGTACTGCCAGATGCAGAAGTTAAAATTTTCTTAGTTGCCAGTGTGGAAGAACGAGCAGAAAGACGCTACAAGGAAAATGTGGAAAAAGGAATTACAACCGATTTTGATACCTTAAAAAAAGAAATCGAACATCGGGATTATCTTGACTCAACGAGGGAAGTCTCACCGCTAAAACAAGCAAAAGATGCCATAAAAATCGATACGACAGGTATGAACATAGAAGAAGTTGTAAAAGCAATCGAAGAGGTCATTTTGGCGAAAAGTTAAGCAGGGATATCCTGTAATTAAAGACAAAGAACGGTGTAACTTCATACAAAGTTATACTTTCTTTGTCTTTAAGCAAGAAAATTTCAGCTTATTTCAAAGAAAAAAAATAAAATGAGAGAAATCGCTTTATTTTTTCAGTGAAATCCCGTACTATTAAAGAAGTAGGTCAGTTTTTTACGAATTTTTGGGTGGCATAGGAGGATAAGTATTCATGACAGAAGACAAAAAAGTGGAAATCAGTAATGAAACAATGGAAGATGCAATGAACAGTGTCCAAGAAGTAAGCGTTGGCGACATCGTCAAAGGTGAAGTGCTTGCGGTCGAAGACAAACAAGTAGTTGTTGGTATTGAAGGTGCCGGTGTTGAAGGCGTAGTACCAGCTAAAGAGTTATCTACTACACAAGTAGAAGATATCAATGAATTAGTCAAAGTTGGAGATATCTTAGATTTAGTTGTAATCACAACGATTGGCAAAGACAAAGAAAATGGTAGCTATTTACTTTCTAAACGTCGTTTGGATGCTAAAAAAGTTTGGGAAGAAATCGAACAAGATTTCAAAGCAGGAAAAATCATCGAAGCGCCAGTTACTAATGTTGTAAAAGGCGGTTTAGTTGTTGATGTTGGTGTGCGTGGATTCGTTCCAGCATCAATGGTGGAAGATCATTTTGTTGACGATTTTTCTGAATACAAAGGTCAAACATTGACATTTAAAATCATTGAGATTGAGCCTTCAGAGAATCGTTTGATTTTATCTCATAAAGCTGTGGTTGAAGCTGAGAAAAATTCTAAGAAAAAAGACATCTTAGCTACATTACATGATGGAGAGATCGTTGAAGGAAAAGTAGCCCGTTTAACTGATTTTGGTGCGTTTATTGATTTAGGTGGTATCGATGGGTTAGTTCATGTTTCTGAGATTGCTCATCAGCACGTTGGTAAACCAAGTGATGTACTATCAGTTGGAGATGATGTGAAAGTTAAGATCCTTTCAATCAATCCAGATGAAGAGCGCGTTTCTCTATCAATTAAAGAAACACTAGCTGGACCTTGGGAAGATATCGCAGACAAAGCAGCGGTTGGTTCTGTTCTTGATGGAACTGTCAAACGTTTAACTAGCTTTGGTGCATTCGTTGAAGTATTCCCAGGCGTAGAAGGCTTAGTTCATATTTCTCAAATTTCACACAAACATATTGCAACACCTCATGAAGTATTACAAGAAGGTGAAGCAGTTCAAGTAAAAGTATTGGAAGTTAATCCTGATGAACACCGTATTGCTCTAAGCATCAAAGCTTTAGAAGCAAAGCCTGAATCGCAAGAAGAGCCAAAAGATGTCCAAGAATATGAGTTGCCTGAAGAAAATACAGGTTTCACAATGGGCGATATCTTAGGTGATGCGCTAAAAGGTCAAGAGTCTGATTCAGAATAATAGTTAATAAAAATTAATTGGAAAAACGGTGGCAGAAGTGATTGCTTTTGTCCAGCTGTTTATCCAAATTCAAAGCGACTGAGCGATAACT
>NZ_JAFLWD010000039.1:0-34824 GCF_017316105.1 Candidatus Enterococcus ikei | reverse complement strand
AATAAGAGTAAAATGAAAAATAAAAAGGTTGTTGTTGGTATGAATTAATAATACAACAGATTATTTTTTTTGTCTACTAAAAATAACATTAAAATAAAATGAAACCCTACTTTTTTTTGTCAACTTTTCATTTATTTTTTCATTTTTTCAATAAAAGATTGCTCATTCGTGTAATTGCGAATGAAATATCATCTGTCGCTTTATCTTGCTTTTCTTCTGACTTGTTGAATAAATCAACATCGATCCCTTTTTCTGGGTCCAAAGATAAAATCATTTCATTACATCCAGCTAAATATTCGATGTAAGAGCGTTCGAATTTTTTATGGATACCCATAACTCTTGCGGGTGGTCGTAATTGAGTCACTTTTTCCAACATAATTGTATATTCTTTTGTTCCATCTTGGAAAATATGTTGGATCTCAGCAATTCTTTCTGGTGCTAGATCTGTAGCCTTGCCTTCGTCGATTGCCTTACGAACTTCTTCGTAGTAATCATTCATTTTTTCGCCGACTTCTTCTGTCTCTTTTACGATATCATTGATGTTTTGTACATAATAGCCTAAATTTGGTTTCACAATTCTTTCCTACTTTCTTTTAGTAATCACTCAATTTTACACTTTTTCATAGGTACATGACAAGCAGAATCTGCAAAATGACAACTTCCTGCTGATTTTTAAGAATAAAAGCTACAAACAAAAATATTGTCTGCAGCTTTTAACATGTTTATTTAATTTCATCACTTGTTTTGATGATCTTAGAAATCATTCCGTAATCTTTGGCTTCGTCAGCTGACATCCAGAAATTGCGGTCTGTGTCTTTTGCGATTTTTTCGTATGTTTGACCTGTCGCTTCAGCAATCAAACGATTCACACGTTCACGCATGCGAATAATTTCTTTGGCTTCAATCTGAATCTCTGTGCTTTGTCCTTGAACGCCGCCAGCAGGTTGATGGATCATATAACGAGTATTTGGCAAGCTATAACGATTCTTCGCTTCAGCAGCTAAATAAATCGTAATTCCAGCACTGGCTACCCAGCCAGTTCCGATCACAATTACTTCTGGTTTCACAAATTTGATCATATCATGGATCGTGTCTCCTGCTTCAACGTGTCCGCCTTGGCTATTAATGAAAATCTTGATTGGCTCATCGCCCATAGCTGCTAGTAAAAGCAGTTGAGATGTTACTTCTCTTGCTAGGTCTTGATTGATTTCACCATAAATCAAAATTGTTCGTTCTTCAAAAAGTTTTTTCATAAACGCATTTGGTTGTTGTTTTTCTTCTGTCTCTTCATTTTCATCTAAATAGTTCATAACTACTAACCTCCATATTTTAAAGCTAAATATCTATATTAATAATACCGCAATCTGAAAATTTGTCCACTTTTTTGACTTGTTTTGACCTTAAAAAATATATTTTTTTGGTATTTTTCTACAAAAAAACAGAAATGCATCCTCAGACACATTTCTGTTTCCATCTTAACTAGTTTTAGCTCTTACCCATTCTACGTTGAACAAATTTTACAATCTCAACGATTGGGATAATCGCAAATGATGTTCCGGCAACGATTGCCCATTGGTAACCGTCTAACGAAGTTACGCTGAACAAGTCATTGAATCCTGGAATTAGAATCGTTGCTGCTAGTAATAAGAACGATACTAAAATTGCCCAGTTGAATGATTTGTTTCTGAACAAGCCAACTTTAAAGATTGATTGGTAAATAGATTTTACGTTAAATGCATGGAACAATTGGATCAAACCTAATGTTGCAAAAGCCATTGTCAACGCATCGCCATGTTGTAAGTCATACAAGGCTGTTGCAGATAAGTTTGGCATATTTGCCGCCGTATGTGCAGGGAATTCGATCGCCATTTTATAGACAATCAGAGTCAAGGCACCTTGTGTGATCCCTTGATAAATGACACTGCTCAAGACACCGCCAGAGAAGAAGTTTGATTTCTTTCCACGAGGAGCATGGCTCATTACATCACGTTCAGCAGGTTCTACGCCTAAAGCGATTGCCGGGAAGGTATCCGTTACTAAGTTGATCCACAATAAGTGAACAGGTAATAAGGTATCCCAAGCTAACATTGTTGCGATAAATAGTGTTAATACTTCCCCTAAGTTGGCAGAAAGTAGATATTGAATCGTTTTTTGGATATTTGAGAAGACTTTTCGCCCTTCTTCAACTGCCACGATAATTGTCGAGAAGTTATCATCCGCTAAGACCATATCAGAGGCACCTTTTGATACTTCTGTACCAGTGATCCCCATCCCAATACCGATGTCGGCTGCTTTCAATGCTGGAGCATCGTTCACACCGTCACCTGTCATGGCTACAACTTTACCTTCTTGCTGCCATGCTTTAACGATACGAACTTTATGTTCAGGAGAAACACGAGCATAAACGGAATAATGTTCAACCACTTTAGCAAATGCTTCATCAGATAATTCGTTTAGTTCAGCACCTGTAATAACAGCATCGTCGTCGCCTTCTTTGATGATACCAAGACGAGCAGCGATTGCTTCTGCTGTATCTTTGTGGTCACCTGTGATCATGATTGGACGAATACCCGCTTCTTTGGCAACTTTAACGGCTTCTGCGGCTTCTTTACGTTCTGGATCGATCATGCCGACAAGTCCAGCGAATACTAAGTCTTTTTCAACCAAATCAGAATCCATTTCAGCTGGAACTGCATCTACGATTTTGTAAGCCATACCTAAAACACGTAGGGCTTGTTTGGCTAATTTAGTATTAGTCGTTAAAATTTCTTGACGTTGTGTGTCATCCATTGCTGGTGTTTGACCGTTTAATAAAACTTGTTTACAACGTTTTAATAATTCATCTGGTGCACCTTTTACTGCAACTAGGAATTTTCCGTCTGCTAATTGGTGAACAGTTGTCATTAATTTACGATCTGAGTCAAATGGAATTTCAGCGACACGAGGTTCAGCCGCCACTTTTTCGGTTACGTTGAAATCGTGGTCTAAACCATATTGGACAAGGGCTGTTTCGGTTGGATCACCGATCAATGAACCGTCCTGTGCAATTTTTGTATCATTTGTATAGTTCATGATTTTCAATGCCATATTATCCATTGCAACGGCATCTGTTGCAGGTTTTACTTCGTTATCTGTGTATAGAGCTTCAACGGTCATTTGGTTTAATGTTAACGTCCCAGTTTTATCTGAACAGATAATGTCTGTGCTACCTAGTGTTTCAACAGCAGGTAGTTTGCGGACGATCGCATTTTTCTTCGCCATTTTTTGTGTACCTAATGCTAAAATAATCGTTACGATTGCAGGTAATCCTTCTGGAATCGCTGCAACGGCTAATGAGATAGACGTTAATAACATATCGATCCATGTGCGTCCGTTCATCATACCGACAACGAACATTACAGCTGCGATCACTAAGATTGCGATCGTCAACATTTTACCTAATTGGTTTAAGTTTTGTTTTAGTGGTGTTTCTGTTTCTTTTTCGTTGGCTAACATACCGGCGATTTTACCGACTTCTGTGTTCATTCCAGTTCCGACAACCACACCGATTCCACGGCCATAAGTAACGTTACTGTTGGAATACGCCATATTGATACGATCACCAATGCCGATATCATCAGATGTTCCTTCTAAAACGATTGCTTCTTTTTCAACTGGTACAGATTCACCAGTCAAAGCTGCTTCTTCGATTTTTAAACTAGCTGCTTCTAATAAACGTAAATCTGCTGGCACAACATCTCCAGCTTCTAATAAAACGATATCTCCTGGGACTAATTCATCACTTTTAACGTTGATCACATGACCATCACGACGAATATTCGCATTTGGTGAAGACATTTCCTTCAAAGCTTCGATTGCTTGTTCTGCTTTCGCTTCTTGAATCACACCGAAGATCGCATTTAAAATAACTACAAGTAAAATGATGATAGAATCAACAAAATCACCTGAAAAAACTGCTGAAATCACAGCCGCAAATAACAATACAATAATCATAAAATCTTTAAACTGTTCAAAGAATTTTACAACAATCGATTTCTTTTTCCCTTCATCTAATGCATTGGCGCCGTAACTCTCTAACCTTTTTTTGGCTTCTTGATCTGACAATCCTTCAACTGTCGTATCAAACTTTTGTAAGACCTCTTCATCTGACTGCGTGTAAAATGCTTCAGATAGTTGAACCTTTTTTTCTTCTGACATGTTCTTCCTCCTCATAATTTACAGCTACTTTAATCTATTTTACTTCATAATAGCGAAACGAACACGTTTTTGGACTTAATGTTCGTAGCAAAAACGAAAAAAAATAGACCTCTGTATGCTAAATAGAACATACATAAGTCTCACCGTTTAAGACAACACCAGAAATTTCTTTCGGAGTTGGTGATGTTGCCGCAGCTAGCGCCGCCAGTTACTCCCTCATGAAATAATAACCTGGTGACGGACAAGTCCTTCACCAACTATTATTGATGAATTAATTATACCTGTTCTTTTAGTGTTTTTCAAATGAAATCGTATTGATTTTCAGAAAAATTTCTGTTTGGTTTGAAAAAGGCTTACGTTATTTGATAGAAGGCTTTTTTTACTGCCCCTTTTAAGACAGTAAAACACCTCGACTGCCCAAATATTACTGAGCAGTCGGGGTGCGATGAGTTCTACTAGAAAAGTAACCTTCACTCCTGATTCATTGATTTCGTCCAGAAATTTTCAAACTGGCCTTGTTCCATTCCCATAATGAATTTCTCTCTGATATCAGGGTAACTTTGTGCTAATTCACTTACGAGATGTTTGATTTCTTCTCGTTTGGTTTTCTTATCAACGGGACAGGGATTGAAAATCACAGGTAATTCTTCTCGTTGAACAAACTGAATAATCTGTTTTTCTTCAAGATAAAGTAATGGTCGAATAAGCGTAATATCGGTTTTTGATAAATAGCTAGTTGGTTCAAAACTAGCCATTTGACCGTGGAATAGAAAGTTCATAAAATACGTTTCGATTGCATCATCTAAGTGATGACCTAAAGCGACTTTGTTACAACCGATTTCTTTGGCTCGCTTATATAAAATTCCTCGACGAAGCTTGGCACATAACGAACAGGGTGAGCGTTCTTCCCGAATATCAAACACAACTTGGGCAATATTCGTTGGCACAACATCCAATTCATATCCTAAGCCTTCCACAAATTCCTGCAACGGTGTGATATCCATATCAAATCCCATAGCTAAAGTAATTGGAACAATTTCAAATTCGAAGCCTAAACGTTTTTGTTTGCTGATCATATCTAGAAAATACAATAAGCTTGTACTGTCTTTACCACCACTCATCCCAATCGCTACTTTGTCTCCTTCTTGAATCAGTTGATGATTCAAAATAGCTCGGCGAATAGGATTGTAATACGTTTGATTATCTTTCTTTTTAAAACTCATTAGTTACTCCTTTTTTGATCAATAGATTCACTTGAAAAATTCGGTTTTCAAACTATATTTTTCGCCGGAAACAATGTCGTATTGAATCAAGCGATAATCTTCATATAATTCTTCCTGTCCTTTATTTAGAGAAAGTGTTTCAGTCCATTGTTTGTCTATATAATAGAAACCTTTTTCAAAAGCTGGAACTTCTTTTTCTAACTCAGTTAGTAATTGATAAAAACCTGTCAATTTCATCCCACTTTGATCGAACAATTTTGGTGCAAAATAAAAGGGACTACTAATCGCATTATGATTATTTTTTTCAGAAAGCTTCCCTTGATTATCATACATTAGAAATTCCGTTTCATGCATGCGGACTTCATCGTTGTCTGCTTTGATTTCATCTGAATAGATACTTGGTAAATGATCTCCCCAGAAAACAACCAGTGTTCGTCGTTTTACATCTTTTAAAGCTGTCGTAAATTGTTTCAAGGCTTCACTGCTATACGCAACATCTTGCATATAACTATCGATCGCCTTTTTATTGCCTAGACTTTGAGAAGAATACTCTGACTTAGTATATTTATCGCTATATGGCATATGGGTTTGCATCGTTACTAGATGGATAAATTGTGGATCACCATCATTCTCTAGCAAATCCAACACTTCTTTATAGGCAGATTCATCTGAGATATACGGATTCTTTTGTAATTTTTCTTTGTAAGTCATTGTATCTTCACTGATAAATTGATCAAAACCTAATGTTTTATAAACATCTTTACGCTTGTACATCGAAGTATTATAGGGATGAATAGCGGTTGCTTGATAGTCTTGGCCTTTTAACAGTGAAACGATCGATGGAATTTCGGTCATTTTTGGAATTAGCATGGTATAGGGCGTCGTCATTTGCGGATTGAACAACTCCATTGAAAAACTAGTTAGTGCTTCAAATTCAATATTGGCCGTTCCACCACCGTAATTTTGCGATAACATTTTACCGCTATACGTTGTTTTGGCGATGTCATAATAGTCTTTTAAAGGATCTTTATCAGCTGTTACACCCGTTAAATTCTGCGGATCAGAAAAGCTTTCACTCATCACGAAAATAATGTTTGGTTGTTCTTCTTGTGCGTTAGTATTTATCTCTTTTATTTTTTTAGTATATTTATTGGTAATTTCTTCGATCGTTTTTTTAGAATAATTCTCTGGTTTGTCCATCGCTTCTACCTTTAAATTATATAAAAAGCCACCCATAAATCCTGTATTGTAGTAATTCATTTTTTGGCTGTATGGAATCCAAAGTGCCGTTCGATCATAGGCTTTTCTCAACAAATTATTTTGACTGTTAAAATTACTAACATACATCAATAAAGCGAGTGTCACAACAAAACCCGAGATACGGACAATTTGCATTTTTTTCGATAACATCCGACTTTTATAGATTGCTCGTCCAAAGAAGAACAAACCAACAGCTGCAACGAGTAGAATAATTAAAAAGGGAATTGTTCCAATCATTTCTCTTAGTAAACCAAACTCAGTGATCATTTTTAAATCATCAGGATAAATCGGCTCCGAGCGGTAAAACATTTTTTGATAATCGGCGAATCCTAAGATTCCGATCGTGATTGCATAAAGTAAGCTACCTAAAGCTAATGATCCTGCCAAACTACATAGAAATAGTAAAAATATCAGCAAGACTACACTACCTAAAATAAATTTTTCTGTATGCCATGAAAAAGCAAACTTGAAGATTAAATCCAACGATAATTCATTTTGGCACCATTGTAAATATAGATTACTGATCAAAACCAACAACAGTAATCCAATCACGATCAGTGTATACTTGACTGGTTTTTTCTTGAATAATTGTAATTTTTTTTTCACAAAATTCTCCTTTTTCTCTCTCTTAAATACGTCCCTTAATATTTTATGCTTAGACGAAAAAAAAGTAAAGCTCCTGCATTGAAGAGCTTTACTTTGAGTTATCTTTTAGCTGCTTTAAAAATTTCCTCGATCAGAACCATTACTTTACGGACTTCTTCATTTTTAACCACAGGTTCAGCTTGTTCTCTAACAACTTTGTAGAAATTTTTATAGAATGTATCATATTCAGCTGAAGCTTTTGGCAATGGTAAGGTTTCTGTTGCTTCTTCTGACGGTGGTGCCATGGTTTTAGTTAAACCTACACCTGCTTGGATTGGTTTTGGTGCTTGGATGTTTTTCTTCCCTGATTCAATGACCATTTCGCCTGATAAATCCCAATCATGAATGACAGCTGTTCCTTGGGTTCCTTTTAAATACCAACGTGGGAGTTTTGTATAATTCGTTGTTCCAACTTCTATGATTGCTCGGATACCATTTTCAAAAATAATGTATGTGATAAACCCATCATCTACTTCATCTCCTAAAATATAGCTTAAATCGGCTGATACTTTTTCAATCCGACTATCGACTAAAAATAATAGCTGATCTAGTAAATGGACACCCCAGTCTAAAAGCATTCCGCCGCCATGTTTTAATTCATGACGCCAATCGCCGGGAATTCCGTTTGCGCCTTGTACACGGGTTTCGATTTGGAATAATTCTCCGATTTGTTGATTTTTATAGAGTTCTCTAGTGATTAGAAAATCTGGGTCCCAACGGCGGTTTTGGTGGACCATAAAGGTTTTACCTGTTTCTTTGGCCACTTTTAATATTTCATCTAATTCTTCTACATTCATTGTGACTGGTTTTTCGCAGACAACGTGTTTTCCTGCATTTAATGCTTTGATTGCTAAGTCTTTATGTGAGTCATTAGGTGTAGCGATCAAAACGGCTTCGATGGTTTCATCTGTTAATACTTCTTCCAGTGAAGTGTATATTTTATGATTGTGTTGGCTGGAAATTTTTTGACGCTCGCCGGAAATATCGTAGGTTCCGACGACGTGGATTCGTTCGTTTTCGTTGGGCATAATGTTATGGATATGGTAGGAACCCATACCGCCGTAGCCGATTACGGCAAAGTTGATTGCTGTCATTTTTTGAGTCCTTTCTATTATTGAGGATGATTGATTTTGGATGGTGAAAGAGTTGGTCAGAAACTGTCGTATTCTTCTCTTTGACATCCAGCTTCACGAACTAGCTCTTTCGGAAAATAGACAAATTTTCTTCAAAGATAAAAAGTGTCTTTGAAAAAATTTCCTAATTTGCTCAAGAGCTGAACGAGTTCGTTCAGCTTTTGATTACACCCACCACATTTCCGTAGGTTGTTCTTTGATCATAATACTTTTCAAATTAGTAATCGCTCTGTTCAAGCCTTCTTCTGTCGACATGATCGGGTCTTCATGTTCAATACTCAAAACATAATCGTATCCGTAAATTCTAAGTGCACTAATAATATCTGACCAGACTTTCAGATCATGACCACACCCAACTGAACGGAACGTCCATGCACGTGTTTTAACGTTTCCATATGGTTGCATATCCGTCAGTCCATGCATATTGATGTTGTCTTGATCTAAATACGTATCTTTAGCGTGGAAATGGTGGATTGCACCCGCTTCACCTAAAATTTTCACTGCTGCTACTGGATCAATGCCTTGCCACCATAAATGACTTGGATCTAAATTACAGCCGATTGCGTTGCCCGTTGCTTCACGGAGTTTCAACATCGTATAAGGTGTATGGCATAAGAAGCCGCCATGCAGTTCGATCCCGATTTTCACCCCTGCATCTTCTGCGATCGTATTGATATTTTTCCAATAAGGGATCAATTTCTTTTCCCATTGGTAATTGTAGTTATTATCATATTCAGTCGGCCAAGGCAAAACAGGCCAATTGACTTGTGTATCGGTTGAGTTTCCTCCTGAAACACCAGAAAAACCATTGACTACTGATACATTCATTAAAGAAGCTAATTTGATTGTTTTTTGTAATAGTTGGTCTGCTTCTTGGGCAGTTTCTTTTAGTGGAGAAATCGGATTATTATGACAGCTCAATGCACTGATCGTTAAGCCCTTATCAGCCAATTTTGCTAAATACTCTTTTCTAGCATCTGAACTTGCTAATAACTTATCAATATCTAAATGCGCATTTCCAGGAGAACCCCCTGTTCCGATTTCAACTGCTTCTAATCCTGCTTTTGAGACAGTATCAATCATTTCTTCAAAGCTTAAATTATTGAATAATGGAGTAAATACACCTAATTTCATTGTTTAGTTCCTTTCTCGTTCGTAATAGATTCTAATGGTTCGTGGTGCCCGTAATTGGGATAAGCATTTTGTGTTGGTTGACACCAACGAGCGCCGTTTTTAATGACTTTTTGGATTTCTTTATTGTAATAAGAAGGATACGTTTCATGCCCTGGCTGAAAGTAAAAGATCTTTCCATTGCCACGATGATAGGTACAACCACTGCGGAAAACTTCTCCGCCAGGATACCAGCTAATAAAAATCAAGTCATCTGGTGTTGGGATATCAAAATGTTCGCCGTACATTTCTTCTTTTTCTAGTTCAATGTACTCGCCGATTCCTTCGACGATCGGATGACTTGGCGCAACTGTCCAAATCCGGCAATGTTCTTCAGCTTCTCGCCATTTTAAATCGCAAGAGGTGCCCATTAGTTTCATAAAAATTTTCGACATATGACCTGAATGAAGAACCACTAGCCCCATGCCTTCCAACACACATTGATAGACCCGTTGAACGATTTCATCCGAAACTTCTTGATGCGCCACATGTCCCCACCAAATCAGGACATCCGTATTCGCTAGAACGTCTTGCGTTAAACCATGTTCTGGTTCGTCTAAAGTTGCCGTTCGAACCGAAAAATCATCTTCTTTTAAAAATCGAGCAATTTGTTGATGAATGCCCTCTGGATAAACTTTTTTTACAGCTTCATCTGTTTTCTCATGACGGAATTCATTCCATACTGTGACTTGGATCATCTTTTTTCCTCCTAATTTAAAAGCGTAGCGGGCTCGTTTAGTCTCGATTGAAAAATAGGAAATTATGACTGAGGCGCTTTTTGCGTCATTTATAATTTATCTTTTTTCCGAGACCTTCAATCCTTAGAGCTTTAGCTCTTAGGAATTGATGTGATCGATGCAAAGCGTAGTACTAGCCCATGAATCTAGATAATTTAAAAGCTGAATGGGCCGTTTAGCATTGACGAAAAATAGGAAAACATGACTGTGACGTTTTTTGTCACATTCAGGTTTTATCTTTTTTCCGAGATGCTGGCTCATGAAGCTAGATAATCTTGATTTAATTGAAAAATACAGGCTGATTTGTCTCTGATGCTTTGTAAATGGCTTCAAGAATTTCTGTTACAACTAAAGCTTGTTCTGGTTTAACAATCGGTTCTGTGTCATTGATGATTGCATCGATCCATGATTGTGCTTCTAAAACTTCTGGTTTGTCGCCAGCGCCATCGTAAAAATCAACACCACCAGGTTCTAATTCGATTTTTTTCTCAAAAAGTGTGCTGTGGTCTTCTCCATTAATGGTTAAGCCATTATTCATATCAGCTCCACCTTTCGTACCGTGAAGAGTCGTTTTGGCTTCTTTTACATCTAAACTATTCAATGCCCAGCTAGATTCTAGAAAAATCGTTGCGCCATTTTCCATCATAATAAAACCAAATGCTGAATCTTCAACGGTGAACTTTTTAGGGTCCCAAGAACCCCAAGCATTGGCTGCCTTTTCCGTCTCTGCTAATTTATGATAAGCTTTTCCTACTACATATTTTGGTTTGTAATTGTCCATCATCCACAACGTTAAATCCAAGGCATGCGTCCCGATATCGATCAATGGTCCGCCACCTTGTGCTTCTTCATCGAGAAAAACACCCCAAGTTGGGACTGCACGACGACGAATGGCATGTGCTTTGGCAAAGTAAACTTCACCTAACTCACCTTCTTCACAAATCTCATGTAAATAAGTCGAATTTTTTCGGAAACGATTTTGATAGCCTATTGTTAATTTTTTTCCTGTTTTATTTGCTGCTTCGATCATACTACGTGCCTCAGCAGAAGTTTTTGCCATTGGCTTTTCACACATCACATGACAATCTGCTTCCATTGAAGCAATTGATAATTCTGCATGTGTACTATTTGGTGTACAAACATGAACCACATCTAAATCCATTTCTTCAAGCATCTCTTGATAATTTGTAAATGTTTTAGCAGTCAACGTTCCATAATGCATTTTTGCTTCCTCTGCTCTCTCACTGATCAAATCACAAAAAGCAACCATTTCCACTTCTTCTACTTGTGCAAGTGCTGGCAAATGTTTGCCATTTGCAATCCCGCCGCAACCAATAATTCCGACCTTCAACGTCATTCAAAAACCTCCAGTAATCTACTTATATTATTTTGTGGAAAAATAAAACGGTTCCACTTCTACATTATTACTATACAAAACTTTGAAAGAGCTTTCTTCCTAGATTCCGGTTGGAAAGTTCCCGGATATTGCTGTGAAACACTATGATTGGCTACAAAGTAGACAGAATAGATGTTGAACAGTACTTGGCGACCAACGGGAGCGAAGTTTCATTACTTGTGAATCACCAAACGCCTTATTCCAAACTGACGTTACACAGTTCTTAACAAGCAACGAGAGCGAAGTTTCATTACTTGTAAATCACCAAACGCCTTACACCAAACTGATCTTTAACAGTTCTTAACAATCAATGGAAAAAAGTTTCGATCTCTCAAAATTAGTCACACCATATAAATAGAAACGGAGCAGCCTAAATTAAAAAAACTTTACAAGTCTAATAACCTCAACAAAACCAAAAAAAGCTCTTCCCTTCTATAATAAAAAGGAAGAACTTCATTTTTTTATTCGATTCGTAAACCAATCAGCCAACACTACCAGAAGCCATCACTCGATGTCTTTGCTCCCGTTTATATTGCTGAATGATTTTCAATGCTCGTTTTCTTGTTTTTCTATTCTTGCACTTCAATCGTCTGCGTGCACTTGAAAGATCTTGTTTCTCCATCCAATCACCTCTTTGCGTCAATTTGTCGGTTTCTTTACCAGCTTGCTTTATGAACACCAGGAATTTGTCCTTGATGTGCTAACGTTCTAAAATTAATTCGTGACATGCCGAATTTACGCATATATGCTCTTGGTCGTCCGTCGATCAAATCGCGATTTTTCAAGCGATTTGGGTTTGAATCTTTTGGTAATTTTGCTAAAGCTTCGTAATCTTTGTTGGCTTTTAGCTCAATGCGTTGTTCAGCGTATTTTTCAATCAATGCTTGTTGCTGTTTTGCTTTGGCAATTTTTGATTTTTTAGCCATTTTTTCTTTCACCCTTTCTAAATCGTAATTATTACATTTTAAGAGTGATAAGAATAACATCAAATATTATAAAATGCAAGTGCTATTTTATAATATTTGATGTATACACATAGATTCAATAGTTTTCATTCATTTATATAGATGCCAATTCATTTTTTATTTTAGTATTATTGATATTCTTACTAGATTTGATAACTTACTATTATCCTAACTGCAATAATATAATAGCAATATACTCTATTAAATCAAATGATTCTTTAGTAATTGCACCTCTAAATTTTCATATCCTTATCTAATACTATTTTATATCCAACATATATCCTTTAGAACGAACTGTTTTGATAAACCGTGGATTGGTTGTGCTGGCTTCTATTTTATTGCGTAAATGGAACATCAGATTTGCCACTCGATAATTTTTATTTTCTCCATTTATTTCAGAAACCCATAGTTTTTCTTTGAGCTCATCGTAAGAAATTGTTTTGCCTGGACTATTGTATAAAATTTCTAGTGCACTATATTCTTTTTTAGTTAAAGAAACTTCTTGTTTCCCATCAATCAGTACACTTAAATTTCTTGAAATTAACTCTATTTCTTTTCTTGATGATGATGTATTCGCTAAAAAATGCCTCTGGTTATTCAAGTAATGGGAAAGTAAATTCGATAATGTGTAATAAAGTTCCTCTGCTTCCATCTTCATGGGAAAACAGGCTTCCGCACCTAATTGTAGATAAACTATATTTGAACGGGATTCATCAATTGCAGATAACAAATAAATTGGCATCTTCACCTGTTTCTTTAGTTTCATCAACCAGTTACAAGTTTCTGACATTGTCTCACTAAAAATGATGATAGCATTTAACTCTATTGGATGATCTGTTTGTTCCGTTAAGTTGATTTTAGACAAATTCCACCCTTTATCTGTTAAAAAATTTAAATGTGCATTCTTTTCTTGTCTCTTTTCCATCAAGTATCCAATCGTATACATGATTCGTCCTCCCTCTTCTAAAAAACTTATATTTTTTAAAAATAATTATGAAACAAAAAATAGTAATTATCTTTTTTAAATCAAACAAATTTTATTATATGTATATTACACTTATTTAAAGATAAAAAAAACACCATGAATGCGCTATCAAATAACAATCGTGTATTTTTCAGGATTTTATAGACAATATACATCATATAAAAAAGAGGATGGGACAGAAGTGTTAAACCTCGAGAAATAAGAGGGAATTCGCGAAAATTGTTCTTCAAATTTTTGTGAATTTCAGCTTATTTCCGAAGAGGTTACTTCTGTCTCCACCGTTTATTCGTAGTTAGTGTGTGGGACAAAAGTGCTTTTTACTTTTGTCCCACACTCCTTTCCTATTTATTTTTAATAGTCCTACTTTATTCTTTCACGTTCGTTACTTTGTCATCCTGTTGGCGCATCTACTAATTGCCATTCAATTCTTCCAGTATAGCTATCTTTATAGTTGCCATTTATTGACTGTTTATAAAATAATCCACTTTGATCATTCCACTCTTTTGATATATCTATTATTCCTGCATTTGAATCGCTTATTCCACTTTCAATTGTTGTAAACGAGTCTCCAGCTAGAATTTCTACCGGTTTACCTTCTTTTGATTTATAAAAGTAATTTCCCAACATCGTTCTCGTTTGGCTTTTCAGTTCACTCGGCTTAATCTTTAATTGCCATTGGCTATTCAAACGATTATCAAACACACTCAAGCTATCTTTACTTGAAATTTTCACTGGTTGATAATCCGAATCACCTAATTTCAAATCCAACGATAATGTTTTAGGCACTTCACTAAGCTTATATTCTCGAAGATTGACACCAAATTCAATAATATTGTTTGGATTTTTAACAGCGTCATCCATGATCACTTGATAAATTGTACCAGAGTCAATTTTTATTTCCTTGCTTTTAATTGCTTGCCCATCATATAGTACTTGACCATTCTCCTTATTGATAATTTTGAATGTATGTCCTGAATACAGCTCAACATCTGTCTTATCCTTTTTTTGTGCACGAAGGTTAAGAAAACCTTCGTCAATCGGGTCAAATGGTTTTATGACTGCTCCATCATCTGAAATTAGAAGACTCTTGACGCCTGTCAAGGATAAGCTATCCTTTCCTACAGCAAATGTTCGCTGGTACTGAGTTTCATTACTAATGAAACTTGGACTATTTTTTTCATTATACGTTAACTGAGTGTCTCGTATGCTAAAATTGTAAAATGGTCCTAAATTAAATGTAGGTAGAATCCCAACGAGTGCATTTTTATTGATATACACTTGCTTTAGTTTCGTTAATTTTTCAAGTCCAGAAGGAACTGTTCCTGTCAATTTATTATCATCTAGAGCCAGAAATTCAAGATTTTCTAATTTAGATAATGTTTTTGGAATTTCTCCTGTAAAACTATTCCCGAATATCGATAGTTTCTTCAAGTTAGTTAAATTCCCTAACTCATCAGGCAGACTGCCGTTAAGGTGTTTATCTTTTAAGTCTATTACTTGTAAATTTTGAAGAGCCTCTATATTTTTTGGGATATGTTGGTTAGGAAAATCAGCTCCCGTCCTATTAACAATTGATGTAATGTTTAACAGGTCAAACATATAAAGGTTTTCATCGATTTTCTTGCCTTTCGTTGAGAATTGGCGATTTATTTCATCAATTAGCCAGGCTTGATTTTCAAAAAAATCTGACGTAATAATCGGATTTGGCAAAATAGTTACAGGGACATCGATCTTAACTGTTTTATATTTATTTTTAATTGAAACAACTGCAATCTGATCCCCTTTAAGGCTCGTATCTAGCTCCAATCCAGTAATTTCAATGTTACTGCCAATTTCATCTTTTAGATCCGTTATAAAATCACTAGCATTTAACGAATTGATATCTGTGTATTGTTCTATGACTTGAGGTTTAGGTTTTCCAACAGGGGTAGGATATACGATTGTATATTTTAAGGCCACTCTATTTGATTGAAACATCCCATCACCCCTTGCAGAAAACTCCACAAAGTGTTCTCCATCTCTATAATCTGAAGTGTCTACTTGTGCTGAAAAGTTTTGTGTGCCATTTTTTATAGGAATGTTTTGCTCAATAAGCTTTGCCGCATCTGTGTCAAATTGAGCATACAAATCAAATTGCTTAAATTCTGAATCAGTATATCTTCCATTAACAGTTAGTTTTTCTCCTGCATAAAAAGTATTACTTTCTCCTGAAATTGCTCCTATTACTTTGACATTATTTATAGTAGGAATTGCTAATTCTTTTTTCTTTTTTAGAATCCATTGCTGTTTTGTACTCTCATTATTTTCTGCTAATTTTATTACCCGACCAATTGTGTCATACGTTTTAACATCTGTGAGTTCATAATATAGACCAGACGCCCAATTTTTAATTGTCACAACCATATTGCCATTCAAGCTAGTTATTTTCGAAAGTGATAATAAATTTTTATTCGCATACTTTTCATTAAAACCAAGGTTATTTAACATAGTACTTGGTGAGCTTGTGGCACTTTTTTGATCGACAATCAATCGTTTATCTCCAGAATTTGATAAAACATACTGATTATCATTCGGCTTGTAGATTAAAAACCATTCTTGATTTTTTTGACCCACTCCTCCAAAAGGATAACCGATAATATCCCTATCTTTGTACACACCACCCTCAATATCCCAAACCATATTAGTGTTCCATCGGTTTTCAATCGCATAAACGCCTTGCATTGTTTCAAGTTTAAACTTCTGTGAGTTGCTATTATTATTAGCTTTCATTGAAATGGGAAGCATAGATGTCACATTATCAACTGTAATATATAGACCATTTTTTCTATTAGAGATTGAATAAATATTTCCAGAAACTTTTTTTATGTCCCATATCACTTCATCTTCTAGAATACTCAAGCTATTAATCACTTTTTCAACCGTTATACTACTCACTTGATTATTCAAACCAAGTGTTAAAATTCTTTGTTCATCTTTAGATAATTGAATAATGTATCCATCTTTTTCCGGTCTGTATTTAAAGGAAAGTAACTGGTTTCCTAGTCCATGATAGGGATAAGTAATTAATTTACCTGTAGAACCTGAGACATCTAAAACATACCCTTCATCTAAAGTTGAGAAAGAAACATACATATTGTCATTCAACGTTCGTTCTGAATGGGCAACTAATGGACTTCCCCATACAACTAAATATAGGATGAATAAAAATATAATATTAGTCACTTTATTTTTTATCAAATAAGGTCGTTCCCCTCTCTTTAATTCCCACATAGCATTCATCTGTCATCCTGCTGGAGCATCCACTAATTGCCACTCAACTTTGCCAGCATAGTCATCTTTATAATTAGCAGTGCTTTCTTGTTTATAAAACAATCCTCGATTATCATCCCACTCTTTGGTGAAATCGATAATTCCTAAATCCGGATTGCTCCTTCCACTTTCGATTAAATTGAAAGATCCGTTCCCCCCTACTCTTTCAGGTATACCATCAGACCCTTTGTAATAAAAATTGCCGATCAATCTTCTTGTTTTACTCATTATTGGATCAGTCTTGATTTTTAATTGCCATTGATTGTTTAGACGATTATCAAAAATGCTTAAGCTCTCACCATTTGAAATTTTCACAGGTTGATAACTCAAATCACCGATTTTCAAATCCAACGTCATCATTTTTGGCACTTCAGTCAGCATAGACATACGCTGTTGGGGCTGAAACTCAAAAATATTATTTGGATTTTTATCAGCATTATCCATTACGACCTTATAACTTTCTCCAGTATGAAACACCATCTGAAAATTTGGATCAGCTGGACCATCATACATCAAGTAATCTCCCCCATTATTCCAGTTTTTTAGAAAGATTTTGAAGGTATGTCCTGAATATAGATTTACTTTTGTTCCATCTGCTTTTTGCACATGAAGATTAAGGTACCCTTCACTAGTTGAATCAAATGGTTTTAATATTGGTCTACGCAAAGTTACCCATATAATCTCAGTACCTTTTAACGATAGGTTTTTAGCTCCAGTTACAAATGTGTCTTGATACTGTGTTGATTTAGTGATAAATTTTGGCGGAACTTCATCATTATAGGTCAACTGCGTTTCACTTATATTAAAATTGGAAAAAGGCCCTAAACTAAAGTTCGGTAGGTTTCCTACTAAGGCATTTTTATTAAGGTAAACTTGTTTCAATTCAGGTAATTGTTCTAGTCCAGAAGGAACAGTGCCAGTTAGCTTATTATCATCCAAAGCTAAGAAAGTTAAATTTTTTAGTTTAGATAACGTTTTAGGAATTCCTCCAGAAAAACTATTACCAAATATTGATAACTTTGTTAGCTTAGTCATATCACCTAACTCATCTGGTAAAGAACCACTAAGTTGCTTATCTTTTAATTCCAACATTTCTAAATTTTCTAATGCAGCAATCGTTTTGGGGATATATTGTCCTTTAAAACTTGCTGTAGTTCGATTTGAAATTGACGTTATTTTTAGTAAATCGGACATATACAAATCTTCGTCTATTTTTTTAGGAGAAAGTTGTCTGTTTATTTCTTCAATAAGCCATGCTTGGTTTTCAAAAAATGATCCGGTAACAGGTTGTGAAATATTGGCTTGAACTATGATTTCTTTTTCTATTCCTAATAGTCCACTTTTCAACATAAAAGGGATATTCACATTCCCTTCGGTTTTAAACTCGACTTTATTTTTAAACGTTGGAACGACTGTATCGTTTGGAAAATTACTAGACAAATTTGTGATAAAATCGGCTGCATTATAATTATCAGTAGAACTTTTAAGTGCCACCGTTTTATTAGCCCCTTCTGCTTTTAATACTAAAGGATAGCTGACCGTTCCGTTATTAGTCACTTCAATTTCTGTTTTACTAACAGCGTTTTTTGTACTAGTACTTTTTAGCGACAGCGTAAAATTGAACTTTCGCTTGGTTTTGTCGTAATACGTTAACATCTGTTTAGTTGAATAATCAATCGCGCTTTTGAATTTTATTTGGATATTTTTTCCTGCATATTTTTGTAAAAATGTTTTCGGAAACGTCACTTTATTATTACTATAATTGTACTCGGTCGCTGCAATTGTCTTATTTTCAGAAAAAATAATTGGTTTTGACAACTTTAAATCGCTTGCTTCTTTAGAATAATCTAGTTCAAGTTTTTCAGGATAATAAGCGGTTTCTAATTGGTTAGGAAGTTCTTGCTCAATTGTATACTCTAAATTACCTGACCCATTGTCCACTGATGTAACAGACAATGAAGAATAATCTCTAGGAAGTTTTATTTTGGTCCGAGAATCAAATAGCTGAATGCTGGGAATTATGGCTGGAAAAAAAGAGTACATACTCATCTCTGTTGTTTCATCTAGACGAGTTAACACACCCATCTCAAATAGGACAGAATCATTACCAACTACACCACCTCGAGCAATATGTCTATTCTCACCATCTATTGTAGACCTAAATAAGCTTGTCCCTGGTTCCGAAATTAAAGCAATGATAGGTCTATCTTTTTGAATGACATGAGCGTAAACATAGTCACCCCAGTTTGTAGAACCACCGATCGTTACCATGGTTTTCACATTGTCAGATATTGGTTTTCCTGTTACTTGATCTACCACTGTATAGCTGATGTCTGGTGTAGAAGGTGGTATACGAGGTGATATCTGAGAGCGCATTGAGTACTCATTTTTTCTCGTAATATTCAACAGTCTTTCACTACCTATTTTTACAAGTAAGGGAGAAAGGCTCTTAATTCTAATTGCTAATAATTGCCCCTTGTATACTCCCATATTTTTTACTTGCAACGTTGCTCCTCTAGAAAAATTTTCGTAGACGTTGATTTTCGGAACGTAGCTGTCAATACTCACGTCATTCTTAATATTTTGTCCAATATAATTTAATTGGATAACATCTGAGTGCATGTTGATTTGTTCTCCTGTGGTTGCATCATACGCCATTCCATTGCTAGATAAAAGATATTCATTTGATAATCTACCAAGCTTACTCCACTCACTTACGTCCTCAGCAGCATAGCTTATTTCCGATGAAATAAACAAGCTAACTATAAACAAAATTACATACCCTATTTTCTTCCCTCTCATTGCTTATTCACCTTCATTTTAGTTTTATTTTCTACGTCGCCACACTAAAAAGATAATCACTAATAATAGAAGCATTACTAAACTAATAGATAGCACGATGATCCAAATAAACATATTGCCTGTCTCAGTCTCGATTTCTACGGCTTCTGTATTTAATTGCACCGCTTCATCTTCTGTAATTCTAAATTTTTTTGTAAAGCGCCAATTCTCTGTTTTAGAATGAGCAATCAGCTCTAGCTCATAATTTCCTGCTTCTATTTCTTGATTTTCTAATGAAATTGGAAAATTAAAATTCGAGTTTGGCGCCATCGCCATGTCTGATTTTTCTGCTTCATAAATAACTTTTTTTGAATTCTGTTTCCTTACTTTTGTTGAGACTGATAATTCACTAATAAACTCAGGCTGGGTATTCTGAAGATTAGCGATAATTGCTGTTCTGTAATTGAATAAACTTGCTTTGACCGTATTTAGCTTGAGTTCTGGTTTGATTTTATCCAAATTTTCCCGTAATTGGATCCCAATCACAACAGAAAAAACATTCTTTATTTGAACGTCATTTTTCTTTGATTTTGACTCGTTTGTTGCATCATTTGCCTCATCGTAAACGTTAAAGCCTCCAACTATTTTTCCTTCAAATGCTTTTTTTGGCATTTTTAAAGTAAAGGTCACTCTTTTTGTTTCTTTCGGTTTTAGTGTCACTTTTTGTTGCCCTGAAATGAGTCTAGTAATTGGATAAACTAAGGTTGAGTCATTTTTTTCAGGTTCAACACTATATTCTAATTCTCCATTTTGATTGGTTGTGCCTATGTATGGTACTACAGCTAAGTTTAATGTCTCTTCACTAGAACTCTTTATTTCTAACTCTATATTCTGGGTTTGTCCAGGGTTCATTTTCAAGTCAAAGTACGTTTTCGATTGATCGATTTGGTTTTCTGGAATGACCGCTTGAACTGAATAGCCCATTCCATCCGCATATACGCGATCACAAATACTTACGAGTGTCACCATAAAAACTATCGTCAGGCAATACTTTATTGTTTTAAAAAATGTCATTTATTACTCTCCATCTAATTTTCTGCACTTGGAACATCTGCTAATTTCCAAGAGATTGTTGCAGTATAATCTCTCCCTGCCTTAGCAGTATTAGGCAAAATATCCAGTTTAATCTTTTTATTTACCCCTTTTTCACTTTTCCATCTTGTTGCCCAAACCCCTTGACCAGCATTTTGATCTGCTGACATCACTTTTTGTAAATCTTTGTTCAAAGAAACAGAGTGGCTTTTGGGAGGAGCTGCATACTCAGAGTTAAATTCCTGAATATCTCCTTTTTGTATCATTAAATTCGCGCCACTCAATAAGTATCTTTTTTGATCTTTCGATGTGGGTTCGGAAACAAAGTTAGAAATCTTCGCGTAAAGTGACCATCCACTTAAGTTGCCTCTTAAATCTGACACTTGAATATATGGATTAGAATTGATTGCATATTCTTCTTGATACAATCCACTCCTAACGACTTTCCCAAAACTAAAGTTTGGAACTCGATCGATTTTTAACAAGCCTGAACTGTTCGTACCGTTGTTTGCTGGATCTTCTGGATCTTGACCAAACGATGGAGGAACGGGGCTCTCTTTCCCTTCGATAATGACTGCATCAATATCTGATTTTAAAGCGTCGCTGGTTTTTGCTAATCCAGTTTCTGCTACAAAGACTGGTGATATAACTAAACCCACTAAAGCAACTTTTAAATATTTTGATTTCACTATTATCTATCCTCCATTTTTGATTTACCAACAAACACTCCTTATCTTTGCTTTAATTTGGTGTATTTGTTAATGTCCAGTTCAGTTTCCCGATATAGCTTGCTTTACGTGCTGTATTAGGAATTGATAATTGAACACCTGTTGTTCTTGTTGGTTCTTGATTATCTGCATATCGTTCAAAAATATTTGTATAACGGCCCATTCCTTTGCCTGCATCAGCTTTGAAAACTACGCTGGATAACGTGCCTGAAATCTTTGCTTCTTTTCCGACTGGTGTATTTTCGGGACGTATAGATGCGCTTTTTGAGGTAACTTCAGCTGTTGGAATCGTTAATTCCCAGCCTTTCAAGTCTTCTCCGTCATTTACTCCGCCTTTCACTTTGAATGAGTCCATCGCTACTTTGACGTTCCAACCAGTGCCGTTTCCCGTTACATCAACGACTTCAATCCCATATGCTTTATCTTTGGCAATCGTTGCAGCTCTTGTTTCTCCTAAAGGAACAGAAGGATAATTAAAGTCTGACACTGCTTTGATGATAAATTCTCCATCACGAGGTGTTTTTTCTGATATTTCTTCTTCTGCAGGTCCCGCTCCTGTTCCAGCATCAACATTTACCGTTATATCAGATTTTAACTCATCTGCTTTGGCTGCGACTGGCAATAGAGTATCACCTAATGTCATTGCTAATAAGAAACTTACTACTATATTTTTGTTCATAAAAATTCCCTCCATATATATCTATTCAACAGCTTACTACGACAACTTCCCTCAAGATTAAAATATTATTTATTGTGTTTTTTTATTTTTATACGTTTAAATTAGATTGTATCTTCTAAAGACCAGCTAACAGTACCAGTAAATTGTTTACCGTTTGTATCTTCTTTTTGACCAGAATTTACAGCTAACTGTACATTTCTAATTTCAGAAGCAAATCCTTTCGTTCCTGGTTTTGTTCCAACCATGATATCTGAACTTCCTGTTGCTCCTGCTACTAGAGATACTTTAGCAACCCCTGTTACTTTGTCTTCAGTGTATTTTGTTAAATCTGGTAATTTTCCAATAGTCGATGGTAACTTACCAGTTTCTTTATCTCTTTGACTCTCTAAATCAAAAGTAGAAATATTTGCTGAATTCATCGTCATTGTTGCTGCTAATTTTTTCGTTTCATCTGTTGTGCTAACCAAATCAGATAATTTAGCTGTCAGTTTCCAGCTTGTTTGCTTATCAGCATCACGATCTTCATATACTGCGATGTATTGTTTTTCTTTTGATTGTTGGTAGTATACAGAGCTAAGTGCACTTGCTTCATTTTCCGTACCAAATTTGAAAGCCGTTGGTTTGTTGATCAAACTTAATGCTTCATCATAGGGACCAGGAATGATTGAGTTATCATCATCATTGCTAAATCCAATACCTACTCCTGTATTTGCTTCTCTTTCTGCTGCTTGAGCTGCTTGTGGTAATAATACAGCCCCGATTGATAGACCTAAAACGAGTGATCCTAAAACTTTTTTATTCATTGATTTTCTCCTAACATATTTTATCTTTGAGGAAGTTACCGTAGTAAACTGTTGAAATAAATATAATTAGCTTAAATTAAAGATGTTGATTTGCTTTTGTATATAGATATATGCATAGATCATCAAAAGAAAACAGATAATCGATACGACTAATAATAGCCAATTCACTACTATTTTTGATTTTTTTAACTTTAATTTTTTTAATAAAATACTGTCACGATTCAAGGAAAATAGGAACATTCCTAAAGAAATTGTGCCACATACTCCTAATATATACAGCCAGATATAGACGCTCATAATTTTTTTCTCCCTTAATTAAACTAAACACAACTCTTTTCCCTTCAAAATTTATTCATTAATACTTCCTTTTATTTGTTTATCTAAAATAATCGCAAAGCTTGTAACAATCAGAATCATTCCACCTATCAGGACAGTAAGTTGTTTCACTGTTTCTCCAGTATTTGGTAGCTTGACACGTTTATTGATTGGTTCCGCTTTATCGGCTGTTGGTGTATTATCACGTGGTGGTACTGGTATATCATCTTCTGTTTGTTTAAACGTGATACCAACCTCTGCTTCACCTATTTGATTTGCAGATGCCGTTGGTACAAAAAAAGTAGTTAGACTGAAAAAGAGTATTATTATGATTAATCGCTTGTTTAATATTTTTCTAAGACTCTGATTCACTATTTTCACTCCTTTATTTGTTTGCTTTTTTTACTCTTTCTTTGTTCGTTCTTCTTTCTTTTAGCTTGTTTTGCTTTTCTTTTTCTCGCACGTTCACGCACCATTTGTTTCCAGCGTTTATTTCTAATGGTTAAAACGATTACTACTACTACAAATGATCCAATAGCTAATATAACGACATACGGAAGCCAATCAGGTGATTCTAGCTTGAAAACAGTTTCTTCATTCATCTTTTTTGCTTTCTCAGCTGAAACGCTGAAGTCTTTTTCCCATTTCCAGTCTTCTTCATCGTTTTGGGCATGAACATTTAAGGTATACTCGCCAGGATCGATAGCATCGATCCCCCAGTCTATCGAAAATTCATAGGTACTATTGGGCGCCATTCGAGCATTTTCTACTGTTTGTTTTTTTAAAATTGCTTTTGAACCTTTTTTCGTAACTGTCGCTTCGATTTTTAAATTATCTGCGATTTTTGGTTCTGGATTATGTATAACAGCGCCAACTTGTTTACGACCTAATTTCAATCCAAGTTTAGCTGATGTTAGATTTAGTTTTTTTGCATTTTCGTACTCTTCACCTGTTTCAGTTGTGATCAAGCCAATTTTGTATTGGTATTTACTCGAGATCGTTTGTTTTTTTGTTTGCTCTTTATCTTCAACTGTTTGAAAAACAACTGCTCCTAGCTTGATTCCTTCATAACTTTCTTTTGGCGGTGAAACGGACAGTTCAACAATCTTTTCTTCAAAGCTTTCTAATGTGATTTCAGGTTCATTGATTTGGACAAATTCAGTTAATGGAGCTTTCAAACTTTCATCAAGTTCTTTTATTGATTCGTCATATTCAATATTTCCTGTTGATCCTGTCGTGCCATTTGCTATAAACGCTTTGATCTTGACTGGATCTTTTTGAGTCGATTTGACTTTTACTTTTAATACTTGTGTTTCATCAGGTTGAGTTTCGATAAAGAAATAAGATTTGTTGGTTTCAATTTGTGTATCAGGTCTAATTGCTTGAACAACGAATCCTAACGGATCTGTCTCTTTTTCAGCAGCCATTGACTTGATTGGTGAAATAAGTAGTAAGCTACAGACTAGTAAGACGTATCTACAATATTTTGTGACTTTTTTTAACTGCGTAATCATATGTACTTCCTTTCTAAATGTAAAAGATGGATGAGACATTCAGCCTTGATTGAAAATAGGAATTATTACTTACGATACTTTTAGGCATTGTCTATTTTCATCTTTTTCTAGGCGATCAAGTATTGGTTTTGCATGATCTATTCATATTTGTTTATCAATGAACTCATTCATAGTACAATTACCTCATAACAAATAAAACAACAAGTAAGCGCTTTCTAATTACATTTCATTTTTTTATTTACAAATATTATTTTTGTTATATGAAAAAATAACAAGTAAGCGTTATCTTGTTACATCTAGCGCCTTTTTCATTTTTAAATCTATTAAAACCTTTCTTTTTCTATCATTATATTCTAGAATATATTAAAAATATTTTTTTATTTTTTTAATTTAAAAAAAGGAGGAGAAAATAATGACTAACTCTACAACAATCTATGTAGTTGAGGATGATAACCTATATAGGAAGCGGATCATTCATTATCTTGAAAGCTACCGCTCTAGTTCTTTTCGCTATAAAATATCTCCTTTAGACAACCATTTGCTTTTTATGGAAGATATTCCAACATTAAACATTTCTGATACTGATATTTTCTTTTTAGATATTGATTTAAAAACACAGTATTCAGGTATTGATTTAGCTAACAGAATCAGACAAATCAATTCAAAATGCAATATTATTTTTCTGACTAGTTTTGAAGACAAAGCGATTTCAATCATCAATAGTGATATTTTTCCGCTAGGGTATCTTGTAAAGAACCCTGTCGACTCAACTGAATTAAAATCAACAATTGAAACTGTTCTACTGAAAGTGGAAACTCTGACCAAAGCCGATTGGAGACAAGATCAAGATATTACAACGTTTATGAATGGATATGAAGCGATTTATCTTAATTGTAAGGAGATTTTGTATATTGAATCATTGAAAGGATTAAAAAGTCGTGTTTTGATCAAAACAATAACGGAAGAATTGATCATTGAAGGAAAAATCGGTAAAATCAAAAATAATTTAAAGCAAACGTACTTATTTTCATCACTTCAGTCTTACATAATCAATCTGGAAAATATTTCATCGATCAATCGAAAACACGGTACGATTACTTTTACTGGTGACCAAGAGCTTTTTGTTGGCACTAGAATCATTGATAAAGTAAAAAAAGGATTGCAGGAGTATCAATATGCTAGATAGACCTTTTTATGTTTCTTTACTATCACTAAATCTTTTACAATTGCTTTGGTTATTTGCTTATAAAAAAGCCTTGTCTTTTCGGGAAACAATGATTCTGAGTGCTATTTTAGCTGTTCAGTTGATCATTGGTACTTTTACCGATGATCATTTGATTATTTTATTGTTGATTCCTTTTTTTCTTCTTCAATTTTCATTTCAAGCAAGAAAAGTTCAAAATTGGGTTGTTCCAGCCTTATTTTTAAGCTTCGAGAATACGATCATTTTAATTTCATGGCTTTTGACTTTGGATTTTTGGGATATTTTATTCATTAACCATTGGATATCTGCTGAGACATATTCAAATTACTTAAAGTTTTTTATTTTTTTACAACAATTTATTTTTTATTCACTGTTACTCTTCGCAAATTATTTAAATAAACGCTTCAATATCACAGCAACTATTCATCTATTGCCGAAAAAGTATCGTTTATTATCTGTCTTACTCTTATTTTTCTTATTCTCAGCAATTTGCCTGCAACAACTTAGTGTTTTAGAAGGATATTCTGCTCCATTTTTTTATAGTACATTCGTCATTGTTTGTTTTACGGCTTTTCTTAGTTGGAATATTCTACTTCTTGTTAAACGGCAAAATGAGCAACAGTATATTATGATTTTAAATGAAAAATATGAACAGGAAAGAGAAAAAATCAATCGTTCTAATGAGTTTCGTCATGATTATAAACAGCTTTTGATTGGACTAACATCCTATTTGGAAACAAACGATACGCAACAAGCACTTCGTTTACTCCATACAATTATTGATTATTCAAACTCGTTGCTAACACCGAACCTATATAAAACCATAGCAGCGATCCAGAATCCTCCGATTCAAGGTCTTTTAACTAACTTTCTTAAACGCTGTTCAGAAACAGATATCCAATTAAAAATCCAAGTAACAGAAAAACTGACAGATTTCGATATGAATATAGTCGACTTCATTCGTTGCTTATCTATTTTATTAGATAATGCCTATGAAGCTGTTCAAGAAACTGAGCTTCAGGTGATTGAAATAACGATCACAGGTGATGCTCAATTTGTAAAAGTAATGGTCAAAAATACCTATGATAAAGATAAAAAAGTTTCACTCCATTCTCTCTTGCAAAATAATTTTTCGACTAAAGAAAATCATCAAGGAAAGGGCTTGTATATTCTTGCTAAGCTGATTGATAATTATAAAAGAGCCAGTTATCAGGTATCTAAAAAAGACAATTTTTTTATTGTTAGTTTTTCAATATCAAAGTTAGTAGAACCAAAATTTATACCTCAATAAAAAGTAGGAAACTAGGGTCAGCTCTCGTATTCCTACTTTTTTTATTTTTGTTGCTATTTTATTGAACTCAGTATTGTAATCGTGACTAGTTATAAATTGTGGCTTTTCATACTTTTTGATATGATAAACTAAATTGGTGCAAAGGAGTAAATAATTATGGAACCTTATTTAGCAACAGAATTAATTGCTATTAATTATCTCCAAATTATCTGGTTTTTACTTCATAAAAAATATATCAATACAAAACAATCACTTACGTTATCTATCCTATTGATTTCAATAATCCTAATCAATTTTTTTGTCAGAAGTTCTCTCATTTTCAACTTGTTTTTTATTTTTTATACGGTCTTAGTGCTCTTTATTATCCGTTATACGGCTAATTGGATTTTAATGGCTCTCACTCTTTTTTTGATAAGTTCCTTGAGAATGATTGCTTGGCTTTTTACGTATGATCTATTGTATTTTCTATTTAAGTTGAATTATCTTGCCACCGCTCAATACCAGATGCTCTTTCCTTTTTCATTACTTGGTCAGCAAATAATTCTTTTTTTATTGATTTTAGTTGTAAAAAAAGTTGATGAAACTTATTCGATTAGTGAATCTATTTTGCATATCTCCAAAAGCTATAAATTTCAATCACTATTTGCTCTTTTTTTAATCAGCCTTTTTACTGCTTTTAAACAATTGGCTGGAAAATTCTTTTTTGTGGAATCCTTCCTTTATTTAACTTTTTTGCTACTTACTTTAAACTTGATTGTCTATGCAACTGCGTATTCATACAGTAAGTATTATCAACAGCTACAAAAAAAAGAAGTGCTCTATGAGCAATACAATCAAGAACTGAAAAAAATTACTGTTTCTGATGAATTTAGGCACGATTATCGTAATATTCTTTTAAGTTTAGCGGACTATATTGAACAAGGTGAATCACAAGAAGCTCTTGCTTATATTGCATCGATTGCTGATTATTCAAATGAACTTTTAGACGAAGATCCTTATGCTGAACTTGGAAATATTCCCATCTCATCTGTTCAAGGTTTGCTGCTATATTTGATCGAAACTTGTAAAACGGAGCAGATAGCACTTCATCTAGAGATACCTGACATCATACAAAAAAGTGACCTTTCAATTCGGTTGATTGATCTCCTCCAATGTCTATCCAAACTGTTAGATTTTGCTATCAAAGAAATGAGGGCCAAAAGTTTATATTTATCAATCAAAAAAGGAGAGCATCAGCTTATTTTTGAATTAACAAATATGAATAAATCTACTCGCTCACTAGAGAACCTATCTGTCAAAAAACTTAATTCTAAACGATATTTTAAAGAAAATAGAATTCATGCTGTACAAAAAATCTTGAACCAGTATAAAGGAACTACCTTTTTCTTTCATACAAATGCTAATGATTTTATAGTGAACTTTAAATTGTCATTAAGTAAAAACAAAGAAGAAATCTCAAACCACAACTAGATGAGGGATCACAAATCGATTATAGTTAACGACAAACAAAGCACAAAACGTTCAAGTCTAAATGTTGAACATTTTGTGCTTTGTTTTCTTATAGTATCTTCTAATTCTGATCATACCATTGAGAAATTGATCTAGCCTTTAATTAACATTCATTTTCCCAGCAGCTCGACTATTTCCCCATCTTACACAGTCGTTAAAATTCTTTTCTGATACTTCAACGGCGAAATCCCCACTTGTTCTTTAAACACATGATGAAAGGTCTTCACACTAGCAAATCCAGCCTTTTCCGCTACTTCGATCATCGGAACTTTTTCATTAGCTAAAATAAACTTCGCTTGATTGATTCGGTATTCTGTCAAAAAACTCATAAAGGTTGTTCCAGTATTTGCTTTAAAAAAGCGCGTAAAATAATAAGAGCTAAATCCGCTAAACTTTGCTACGTCTTCTAACGTAATCGACTCTTCATAATGATTTTCTACATAAGTAAAAATGCGATCTAGCTGTTCTAAGTTTTCTTTATATTTTATTGTAGAAGCTTTGGCTCCTTTTTTGACTTCAGTTTTTGTTTGAGGCAGTCTTCTGTAAAACGTTGTGATTAATTGAAACAATAACCCATACAGTGCATAATTCTGTCCTTGTTTGTTTTTTTCATATTCTTCAAATAATTGCTGTAATAGTTTTTTTATATCAAGATAAAGTGATTTTGACCAATTAGAGCTATGTTTTTCTCCTGCTTCAAATAGTTCAATCAAGGAACAATCATTCGCTGTTTTCAACTTTTTCTCATCGAATAAGCTTAAATCAAACTGATAAACGATTCGTTCACTATCAGGAGAAGCTAAGAAATAATGAGGTTCACCACTAGCAAAAAAGTAGAGCTCACCTTCTGATACATGAACGATTTCATCCCCAACACCAATATTGACGGTACCGCGTATAGAATAAATAATTTCGATTTCCTTATGCCAATGAGGGTAAACAATTGTCATGCCATCATTGATAAATGCTCTGAAAAGAATATTTTCTTCAAATTCTGGTCGTTCTAAATATACGCTCATGATCTGCCTCCGATTGTTTCCCTTACTTCTTACTTTATCAAAATTTTCGTTATTTACAACTTATTTTGTTCAAAAAAAAAAAACAATCCCTAATAGTAGCAGATTGTCTTTTACGCAGATTCGTTTTATCTGTTCATCCATGGTGTCGCGGTTTCTTTCAAAACACGATTCAAGGATTCAATGTTTTCCTTGCCTATAGTTCTCATCCATTGCTCGGCAGCTAGTTTTCCTTCTTTAGCAAAAGGTGCTACTCCTTCTTTCCAAGTTGCTCGACCACATAAAACACCGTTAAAAGTCGAACCTGCCTCTTTTGCAAAGTACAATGTTTCTTGAAATAACTCACTGCTAACGCCAGCACTTAGAAAAATAAATGGCAGCTCTGTTGCTTCACTTTGTTCTTTAAATAATTGTTTCGCCATTTCCTTTGAATAACAAGCTTCTTCACCAAAGCCTTCAACAAACAACATATTTACAGGAACTTCCACTTTCAACACATCAACATTGTATCGCGGTTTACTGAATTCTTTCATCATTTCAATGACTTTATGCGGTTTGATTTTAGCATATTCTTTACTTGATACATCGGTTATCACTGCATCATATGAAACTAATTCTAAGAAAAATGGCACCCCTTCGGCAACACATTCTGAACCAATTCGTTCCATAAAAACATGTTTTTGTTCATTGATCGCCTTACTTTCGTCCACATCATAATACAGCAAAAATTTCACCGCATCAGCACCAGCTTCTTTTAATCGTTTTACTGACCACTCACTTAAAAGATCAGGCAAACGTCCTGGTTCACTGGCATCATATCCGGTTTTTTCATAAGCCACTAATAACCCAGCTTCTTGATCTCTAACTTTTGCTGCTGGTAATCCGTATTCTGGATCTAAAAGAATCGCTGAAGCGTAGGGTGTTAGTTCACGAGAAACAATTTCTTTAAACGTGATGATTGCTTCTGCATCTACTTCGTGCCCAGAAGATTTTTCAATCATTTTTTTCAATGATCCTCGTTGATCGATCGCAAGTGCGGCAATGATTCCGTCTTTATTACTCATTTGGTTCATGGCTGTTAATTTAGATTCTGTCATTTTTTTCATCGTTATTGCTCACTCCTCAATTAATTGTTGATTCACATATTCAGCGATTTCTGCTGCTGTTTTTAATTCTTTCAACTGTGTTTTAAATTCGTCTTTCATTAATAGCCGTGCAACTTTGGATAATAATTTTAGATGGGTCGTTCCTGCTTCTTCTTCTGGAATCAATAAGGCAATGATCATTTCGGTTGGTTTACCATCTAAACTGTCCCATTCAATCGGATTTTTGGTTTTTACAATTAGAATACTAGCTTCTTTGATTGCTGCGCTTTTTGCATGAGGAATGGCAAAACCGTCCATCATTCCTGTACTACCTTGGCTTTCTCGTTCATTAAAACTTGCTAAAACTGCTGAATCATCAGTCGTTATCTGCAACATTTGAGCGGTTTGTGCTAAAAATTGAAGAACAGATTCTTTCGTTTCAGTTGGTGTTTCTACAAAAACGTGTTTTTCATTTAATAAAACCATTTATTTTCAACCTCTTTCTCTCACTTAAACTGTTACTTCTAATTTCTCAATTCGACGTTTTTGGATCATGCCTAGTATGAATCCGCCAACAATTGATCCTGCTAAAATGGCCAATACCCATAACAAACCATGAGTAACTACAGGTAATACCAGAAATCCACCATGAGGCGCTGGTACTTGAACTTTAAACATATACGTTAAAACCGCAGCAATTGATGAACCTAACATCATCGTTGGTAAAACCCGTAAAGGATCTTTTGCAGCAAATGGAATTGCTCCTTCTGTAATATGCGTCGAGCCTAAAATAAAATTGACCAAACCAGCATTTTGTTCGCTTGTATCAAAATATTTACGGAAAAATAAAACCGCAAATCCTGTAATCAATGGTGGTGCGATACAAGCTGCAGAAACGCCTGCCATAAAACTTGTATTTCCTTGTGCTAAAAGCGCTGTTCCTGTGACATAAGCTGCCTTATTGACAGGGCCACCCATGTCAAACGCACACATACAACCGACGATAATCCCTAAAACTAAAGGACTCGAATTTTCAAACCCAGCTAGAAAATCCATCATACCTTCATTGATCGCTGACATCGGTCCAGCAATGCCAAACATGATCATCCCTGTGATTGCTACACCTAAAACCGGATATAAGAAAATTGCTTTTAAACCATCTAATGATTTGGGTAAAACTTTAAATACTTTAACTAATCCCAACACCACATAACCTGCTAAGAAACCAGAAACGATTCCTCCTAAAAAGCCAGTACCACCATTGCTTGCTACCAACCCACCAACAAATCCAACCACTAAACCAGGACGTTTAGCAATCCCTTCTGCAATATAAGCAGATAAAATCGGCACCATCATGCCCATTGCTAAACCGCCGATTTCTTTTAATGTTGCAGCAAATTGATTAAACTGGGCACTTTCAGGATCAGCAGAATAAATCCCCCATAAAAATGAAATAGCGATCAAGACACCACCACTAACAACAAATGGCAACATATGAGAAACGCCATTCATCAAGTTTTTATAAATGCTATGACCGATTCCTTTAACCTCATTTTCCTTTTCTTCTAAATCAGCAACATTAACTGACTTATCACCGCCAAGAATTTTTCCCTTTCCAGCTAGTGCATCATCAATCAGCTGACTAGCTTCTTTGATCCCTTTACTAACTGGTACTTCGATAACTCGCTTTCCTACAAAACGTTCTGCATGAACATCTTTATCTGCTGCAATAATGACTGCATCGGCCGCTTCGATCTCAGCTTTCGTCAATTCATTTTCAACACCGATTTGTCCATGCGTTTCAACTTTGATCGTGATGCCTTTTGCTTTTGCTGCTTGTTCTAATGCTTCTTGCGCCATATATGTGTGCGCGATTCCTGTGGGACAACCAGTTGCTGCAATCAATTGATACTTTGTCATATTAGATCTTCCCTTCTATTGTTTTGATTTTAATTTGTTTTTCTAGGTCAGTCGTATCACTAAAATCTGTCAACCCTTTTCTAAATGCGGTCGAGCTACCTGCTGCAATGCTATGTTTTAGCGTTTCATCTAACGCTTCACCATTCAATAAGCCGCTAATAAAAGTCCCCAGCAACGTATCTCCTGCACATGCTGTATTGACGACTTTCCCTTTCGGTGCATTTCCGTAAATGATTCTGTCTTTATCAGCATAAAAACAACCTTCACCGCCAAAAGACAATAATACTCTTTGAGCCCCTTTTTTGATCAAGCGTTTCAAGTACACAGGACTTTCTTCTAGAGAAATCTCTTTTTTTCCAAACCATCTAGCCAATTCTTCTTCATTGGGTTTAAGCAAATAAGGCTGATACATCAAACAATCCATCACACTTTGATAGCTACTATCCAACACTAAATGAAACTTTTTCTCCTGCGCGATTCGGCTGATTTCTAATAAAATCGTTTCCGAAATTCCTTGAGGCAAACTTCCAGAAACACATAGATAAGAACCAGCTTCAATCATTGCAATTATTTTTAATAGTTCATCGATTTTTTCTCTAGGGATGTTTGGCCCTTTATTGACAAGTTTGTATTCAGTTTGTTCTTGATTGACTTGGGTGAAAACGTTGATTCTGGTATTTTCTCTCACATGGATAAATCGTGTCGGGATTTTTCTTTCATGTAAAAATTCTTCAATGTAACGCCCGGTGAAACCACCACTAAACCCAAGCGCCGTACTGTCTGTTTTTAGTTTTTTGAGTATTAAGGAAACATTGACCCCTTTACCGTTTGCTTGGATATCATCATCGATCGTACGATTAACTACTTTAGGTTCCATTCTTTCTGTCTCTATAAATAGATCGATCGCTAAATTCATTGTACAAGTATATAGTTGAACCATTTTCCTCCCCCTTTCCTCACACTTGTATTATCAGCTATTTTCTTATGTAAATGTTTTCATAATCACATAAATCAGCTGAAAAATGATACAACCTTTATTTATCTCAGCTGAAAATGGTAAGATAGGTATGAAAAAGCAGTAGAGTGGAGGAATCTTGATTATGGAAAAGGCATTAAGTGAATCAGAAAAATACTTATGGGATTTTATTGATAAACACCTGATTGATATCCCAAATTATTCCATCGTTAAACTAAGTGAAAAAGCAAATGTCTCTACCGCAACGATCGTTCGAGCAATGAAAAAGAAAGGTTATGAAGGCTTTACTTCTTTCAAACATCACTTAAAAGATCAATCCAATACAACCATCAACTTTTCTGGTGTGGAGAAAATCGATGCTGAAATCAAACGAGCGATTTTGAAAAATGAGCAGGAAATGATTCGCACAATCAATATGCTGGATAGTGGCAGTATTGAAGACGCGATTCAAAAAATCAAAGCTGCCCAAAAAATTGTGATTTTCGCCCGTGGCTTTTCTGAATTGATTGCGCAAGAAATGATGGTAAAGTTTCAGCTTTCAGGAAAATATTGTGAAATGCATGCTGATCCCAATATTATTACTAGTATGAGTAAAAAAATCACAAAAAACGATATTGTACTTTTGATTTCTTTGAATGGTGAAACCTCTGAGTTGGTCACCGCTGTAAAAAATTGTTTGAAAAATGACGTTAGTACGATTACTTTAACGGCTAATTCAAGCAGCTCTTTAGCACAATTATCCGAAATCGTTTTCACTGGATTTAAGTCAGAAGGCTCCTACTTCCCAGAATATGAAGTAAGATCAAGACTACCTCTTTCGATTATGGCTAGAATATTACTTGATTCTTATGCAATAAGAACAACTTGATAAAAAATAAACGACGTATACTC
>NZ_JAFLWD010000038.1:0-1649 GCF_017316105.1 Candidatus Enterococcus ikei | reverse complement strand
TTTTTCATTTTACTCTTATTGAGTAATACTCCTTTTCCATCGGCCTTTTCAGCCGGTGGTTTTTTATTTCGTTTATTTATTATTTTAATAATATGAAAAAAACATTTTATTTTTTAAATTTGATTAGTTATTTTATCTATTTGTATTGAATTTGGACAGGATATCATATTTTATTATCAAAACAATCAAACTAAAAGTAAAATCATAGAAAAAGCCTGAAACAAAACCATCTCGTTTTGTTTCAGGCTTATATAACGAATTACTGCCAATATCGTATCAATTCTCCACATTACGAACATAATCATCAAAGTATTGAACAAGGTCAGCTTTGATCTTTTGGTATTCTGCTTCTGTGTATTCACGTTCTTCGATCGTTCCATTAAAAAATGGAATTTCCAATTCTTCGCGCAAGCGATCTACAACTTCGCTTTGATCCATTTGGGCACCTTCTTTACCTATTGTCTACTCTATTATAAAACATTAAAATCATTCGTCAACTGTTCAAAAGAATTTTTCATAGCAGTTAGCTTGTTATAGAGTAGAATGCTATCTTCATCTTCAAGGAAAAAGACTTGTTTCAATTCAAAATAAAAATCTTCAAAAGCGCTAAAAAATGGTTGCACTTCTGATGCTGTCAGTTCATTGTTACTGTAGTAAAAAATGCGTACACTATGATAATAGGTGAATACCTCATTGATATTTAAAAGAATTCGAGATTCTTCTGGGCGTGGACGACTAGTAACTAAATCGTATAAAGATAAGCTTTTCGTATGAATTTCTGATAGATAAGATAAAAGTAGTTCCACTTTTTCATTACTTGCTGACATTAAATCGACCTCCAATTTTCTTAATTATAATAAAAAATAGTAAGAAAGAGAAATAGGACACTCAGTTGTGACGAAATACTTTTAAAAATGAAAAAAAGTTGACAAAATAATGAGTTTCCTCTAATATTAACATCAATAATAAAACTCATTGAAAAGAAGAGTACACAAGCAGACATTAGTAGCCAGCTGATTTGATTTATCGTTGGATCTAGAGAGCTTTCGTTTGGTGAAAGAAAGTAATGAACACTTGTCGAAAATGATCTTAGAGAGGAAAAATCAGTTTGATTTTTACGGCAGCTACCGTTATTAAGGCACCAAATCAAGAAGAAATTCGGCGTTTGGATCGAGATGGAAAGATTTTCCAATAAAGGTGGTACCGCGACAGTCGCCCTTTACTAGCATAAAACTAGTAGGGGGCGGCTTTTTTGATTCCTTTTCAATGAGACTATATAGAAAGAGGTGGTCATTATGCAAGAAGGTGACATGTGTATCAGCAAGATAAAAAAAAATAAAAAATGGAAAAGGAATGAAGCATAATGACAAACTCTAACTACAAATTCGAAACGATCCAAATCCACGGTGGACATACACCAGACAAAGAAACGAATTCAAGAGCTGTTCCAATTTACCAAACAACATCTTACACATTTGATGATACACAAGACGCAGCAGAAAAGTTTGCATTGTCTAAAGCTGGAAATATTTATACACGGATCACGAATCCTACAACGGCAGTTTTAGAAGACCGTTTGAATGAATTAGAAGGCGGAATTGGCGCTGTTGCGGTAGCTTCTGGTACGGCGGCTGTCACATATGCGATCC
>NZ_JAFLWD010000037.1:0-50019 GCF_017316105.1 Candidatus Enterococcus ikei | reverse complement strand
AAAATTCAAGTGCTGTTTGTCGGCCAATCTCATGAACTTCTTCAGGTGTTAAATTATCATTGGGATCAAATGATTGAACAATGTGCCTAGCGATAACTTCCTCATTGGATTTTTTGTTTGATTGTCCTAAGACATTTTCAGCTAGTTGTCTCGTTAAATTCATTTCAAAAAAAGCGTTGTTCACTGCATTGATTTTATAGCCACTAGTCAACGTTTGATTTTTTGTTTTTTCCGGATCAAGAATATATTCAATTGCATGTTTCAAATTTCGTTCTTCTTTAATAGTAAGAGTTTTGGTTGTCGGCATTTTACTCACTCCTAGTAATTTTTTGAATTTCTTGAAGTAAGATTCTTTGACTTCGTTCATAATTTTTTTGTATTTTCGCAAACTCTGAAACAAGAAATTGAACATCTTCAGTTTCAACAATATCTGTTTGATTTAGTTTATGTGCAATTTGATTCAAGTTATTCCCAATCTTATTTAGCTCATATACATACTGACCTGTTTCAGCAAGCGATTCTTTCAGCGTTGTGAAATCGATTTGAATGACCCTACCGTTAAGTGCCATCATTCGGATATAATTTGTCATGGTTCTTAATCCGGATTTTCTCATATTAGCAATGATCTGTTTCTTTTCTTGCGACGTAACCATAACTAAAATTGGTTTATCTCTATATCTGTTTACTTTTTTTACCATACGTAAGACCCCATTTTCTTAAAAAGCTAACAATCAAAATCGCTTGACAAAGCAAAGCTTTGTCGCACAATCGAGCCAAAGTCCGTCCGCCCTAGGGCGGAGGCTCGTCTGTGGCAAGCATAGCAAGTGTATATACACTTACGAAAAAAATAAAAAAAGCAGAACTTGAAAATCACAGATTTTCAAGTTTGCCTTTTTTTGTTTTTAATTTTGGGGCATGCCCCAAACCCCATTTCTTTTCATTTACTGCTTCACTAGGCAAATACTTTTTTTGAACTTCCAGTAAGAGCGTTTGTAACGATTCTTCTGACAGTTCCTTCAACGCCTCTTCTAAAAAAGCTAAACTTGAAATATGAACGCTGATCGTTTGATTGTTTAATTTTTCAAGATTACGTCGTTCTGCTTTTAATTGGCCAATCACTTTTTTTACTGTAAGGATCTCTGAATCCTCTTTCTCACCTTCAGTATAATTTTGACAAACACGCCATAAATAATACTGACTAAGTGGCCGCTTTTTTATTGCTTCCATCATCATTATTGCCTTCTGTTCCATCTTTGAATTTTTCTAAATAGTCGCTCATGCTAAACGGCGTATCTGATTTTTTCTCTGCTTTGTTTTCTTTACTGGTTGAAATATTAGCCATCGCTTGACTTTGTAATTCTCTGGCTTGCTTGATTTCTTCTTCTAACGTTGCACGAATTTTTATAGGTTTTTTTTCGTTTAAGTGTGTTTCAACCCTTTGTAAGAATTGTTCACTTCTAAAAATTACTTTTGTTAATACACGTTGAATTTTTACTTTGCCATTTTCTAGTGACCGAAGGTTATCTAACACCTCAAAATCAAGTGGCAATGGATCAAGACCAAATACCATACAAAGAACTGAAGCTACGCTTTGATTTTCAAAACGTATGATTTTATCACGTTCAGGCTCTTCTTTTTCAATGAGACAAACAAGCAAATCTTGCAACGTTTGCTGCTCACTTTGATCTGCTTTCAACCGAATTTTATAGGCATCAACCGTAGATTTTTCCACTCGATCAAAAATGATTTCTTGCTTACTCATCTTTTCAAAAATCAGAAATAGTTGAGTGGGGCTTGTTTCATTTTTGTTTCTTGTTCCTCTTCCTTCCGTATCTGATTTTTCAAAATAGGGAATGATCGGCAGTTGTTCATGATCTGTTAACGATAACCGTTTTTCTTCAATAATTTCTCCCGTATCGCCGTTTACTTTATGCGCATTTTCTCCAAAAAGAAAAATAGGCGTTGCTCCTTCTTTCAGTGAACGTACTTCTCGAATCCAATCATGTACCTCTTTTGTTTCAGCAGCTTCAGAACGTTGGTAAAGCAATAGCAGTTGATTCATTAAAGATAGGTTTTTCGTTTTACTAATACTTCTTAAGAATCGCTTGTAGTTTTCCTGTTCGGTCCAATCATCTAAGTGATCCACTACATAAGCAGCAATTCCTTCCGAATCGCTTTCTTCTAGCAGACGTTTGAGCGTTTCATCGAGGTGAACATTCTTTGTCGAGTGTGCTTCCAAACATTTATTAAAACAATTCAACAACATTTCTTGTGTTTCTTTTCGGTAATACTTCTGATCATTTCGGTAAAAATAGGCGAGAAACATTTGGCGAGCTTCTTCAAGAGTCGGTTCTTTTTTAGCTTCTATTTCTGCTTTTGTTTTTGACCATACCTCTTGTAAGAATGATTGTAAAAGTGTTTCTAAATCATACAGTTGCTTAATATTTTTAGAAAGTACATTATCCTTCTTGCGGAACTGTTCCCAAAATGAAGCAGGCAGCTTCTCGAAAAGAGCAACAACAATTTTATAAAAATCAATCGTAATAGGGACTAGTGGTAATTCTTTAACTGGAGGAAGCGTTGCTTTGGGATTAAACTTTTTTGAAACGTCAAAAAGTGTTTTTTCTGTTAATTTCGTTTGAGTTAAAAATGCTTCATCAATAACATCATAAGGAACATCTAAAGTAGTTGAGGCATATTGAAATGCCTCAACAAATAGACGATTAGGTTTTTCAACGCCCTGTTGCCTTAGATAGTCATAAATTTCATGTGCATGAAGAGCAATAGCCAATGCCGTTACTTCGCTTCCTTCTTTAAAAAACTTAGTTAACTTTCGTTTTTTGGCAATCACTGCTTTTTCATAATCTTCAGGAAATAATGTGGGCATATCCTAAGCGCCTCCTTTTATCCAACTTCAAGTTCAGGTTCTTCAGTAGAAACTGATTTTGAACTTTCTGAAATAGTTGTAGTTAATTCCTGGATCAAACCTTCTTTTTCTTCTGTAGACAAACCTTCAATCGCTTTTCTGTCTTCATCAGTAATTGTCAAATTTAATTGTTTACTTAACTGTTCGATCTGTTGCGCATAATTATTTTTTTCTGGTCCACTCTCAACAATTTCCTGAGTAGCCTGATTGTTATCAGGAATGGAATCAATTTTCTCGATAGAAGCTTCTGTAGCTGGTTCAACAGATTGCTCTATCTCTTTCTCCTCATCTACTTTTGAAGTAGGTGCCTGGTCTACCTCTTTTGTTTCTAACGTGTGTTCATTTTCAATAGGAGTTTGCGTTGCTTCTTCTTTTTCTTTTGGTAGCTCTATCTTCTCTTCTAACGGACTTTCAGGAGTTTCAACAGATTGTTCTGTCGTTTCTTTTACTTGCTCCTCTGTGGTCTTAGAATCGATTTTCGAGCGCAATTCTTTCTCTTCCAATACAAATGTTTGATCTACTTTTTCAACAATTTTTCTAATAGAGTCATTTACTTTTAGAATACGGCTGTTGATCGAATTCTTAACATTGATTCGCAACGTGTCCGTTTTATCTTGAACATTGTAAATCACGTTGTCTTTTTTAGTGGTCATTGTACGCAGCAAGTTCTCCTTGAATTGCGTTACTTCAGCTTTAATATTTTTCAACATTTCTTGTAGGAATGTTGATTTTTGCTCTTTCGTTGCATTTTCTAATGAAGCAGCAGCTGTTGTATAGCCTGAAATCATTTTTTCGATTTTAGTCAAATGTTCATCTAATAATGAGTCGATTTCGGCACGTGTGAGATATTGATTCGTTCCTTCTTCTTTTTCTCCCATAACATCAAACACTTCGTCTAAAGCCAGTTTAAAATCACTGAGATACTCAGAAGAGCTGGCTTGCATAATCTTGTTGAAATCAGGATTAATCGCCACTGTTTCTTTCAGTTCAGTAGAAGAATGTTGAATTGGTGGCACGTGTTCAAGGGTTGCTGCCTTTTCTTGACTCACTGCTGCTTCAGATAATCGATCATAGATTAATTTATTTTCAGCAAAGCTTCGGCCAACTTCAATTTCAGCGTGATCAGTAACCTCTCCATTCGTTACTTCAGCAAATACAAACTTACTTGAAGGTTCTGGATACGTAGCTCTTCCCTCTAATTTATACATTTCAGTAATAAAGTCTTTTGTGACAACTTGACCGCTATAATCCTTAGAAAATACTCGTTGATCCATTTCATTGGACTCTACACGGAAATAACGATCGATCTGTTGATCGTCTACAGACATTGTAGTTTTTCTTTGAGTAGTTCTTCCACCAACAACAACTCTATTTGGTCTAATTTGCATGGCTCTTCGTTTGCTCACTGCACCTTCGCTTAGCAACCCATACATCGGTTTGTTAATTCCTTCTTGATCTCCTAAGTCCATTCTATGGTGTTTAACAACGTCACCATCAACAACTTCATCGAAATAGAATTTAAAAGATTTTGACTCATCAGCTGCTAAACTTTCCAATGATTGAAATTCTGAAATCAATTCTGGTGTCACGATCTCTCCTTGATACCGGTTGATTCCAATATCAGGGTTTGATTCATTAAATTCCACTTGAAAATAACGATTTTCAGCTGATTCATTCTCAGAAAAAAGAGAATTCTCTAGGTTTTGTTCACCTGTCGAATTCTCTTTTGATTGATCCTGTTCAGTTGTTTGTTGTGCATTCAGTTCGTTAAGTTCTGATATATCTGCCTCAGTTTGTTCATTTTCCTGCTCCAGCAAATCCTTATCTCTTTTTTCAGCCACGTTTACTTCCTCCTCTGTTTTTGGTTTCTCTTCAGTTAGCTCATTTTCAACATTTATTTCAGGATTATTTACCAGGGTAATTGATTTCTTCAGTTCAGGGAACCGCTGATCAAAATAAGTTGATAATTCATTTCTCATCGTTTCATCAAATGTCAGGTAAGCATCCTGTATTTTATAATCATCAGCTGACTTCAAGAAAATACTTTTCAGTCCTGTATCTGAAACGTAGATTTCAAATGCTCTGGCCCACACTTCTGTTGGTGTACCATAATAGTCTGCTTTATTCCGAACAATACTATCACTTGGTAATTTTGTTATATTCGATCTATACCGTGCCACAAATGATTGAAAATCTTCCTGTAAGCTCAACAGCTTCTCTTCACTTGTATAATCTAGAAAGTGGCCATATTCGTGAACGAAAGATTGAATTCCAATTCCTCCGATTGAATCTCCATAGTCCCTAAAATCAATTGCTATTGTTTGTGTGAACGGGTGGTAGATTCCCAATGCATGATAATTTCCTAGCTTTCTTAAGCGTAGATCAGCGGTTGATTGTGTTTTGGGTAATAAAGCACTGATTCGATTCATTTCTTTCTCAAATTGACCAAACAGCTCCAAATCAACGTGATTATCTACCTCAATAAAACCAAAATGATCATTTAGGCTTGTATGATCCATTAATTCTTGTGTCTCTTTATTGATATGTTTCTTTGTTTGCCACGCACTAGCTCGAACTTGTTTTTCAATATCCTTTTCATATTCTCTCTGAAGAAAAACATCATAAGTGTCCTGAATATAGGTGTTAATAAAATCGACTGCACGATTATGAACACGGTATTCTCTAATACGGTCTGGATAAAGAAATCTACGACTCAACCCGTCAGCACTTTCAAGGATATAAGGTGATTTGTCTAAATTCAGCTTATTTGGATCATTTGGAGCGGTAGAGATATCTCTCCAGTTAAAGTTATCATATCGACCTTCCTCCAATTGTTCTTTTGTTGGAGGAACTTGCCAATATTGAACACTTTCGTCTCGAGGCAGCGTTTCTAAAAATTCGTCTGTCAATTCCCCATACTCATTTTTTCTAAAGATTGACCACCCTTTTTGTCCCGAATACGTTGGATTGGTTAAATCTCTTAGAAGTCTCTCTAAATAGGTTCTACTTAACCCTTCTTCAGATAACTCTTCTGATCGAGAATCGTAGACTTTCAGGATATCACGTTGTAATTTATCATAACCAATGGCTCGATTCATGTTTCCTTCAGAAAAATAAGTTCGAGTATCTACTCTATCACCATCCCAATAAATGTCTGAGTCAGCATTATAATAGTATCTACGATTGTGTTTTGTTCCGGACTTGTTTGTTGGATCTAAAAAAATGAAATTTTCCTTTGCTTCTTCAGCTCCACTAATTTCATCATATTTAGTAGTAATTACTTTATAACCACTGCGATTACTGTCAATTCTTGTTTCAAAGTAGTTTTTTTCTTTTTCAGACAATTCTTGAATAGTAATGGTTAATGGTTGCGGTTCTTCTGTATTTTTTGAACGCCATGTCAGTGTTTCTTGCCCAACTGGAAGACTTTGTTGGTTCCGAATCATGGTATCAACAGCAGCTCGTTCATCTTCAGGTGACCATTCACCATTTTTGTAAATATTGTCCGCAAGTTTTCGGAATGACGTATATAACGTATCTTTTTCTGTAAAGACCAATTTGGAAGATTTGGTCATTCCGTATTTTTGCTTCATCAAAGAAGTTAATTGATTTTCCATGCACTAAACTCCCTTCTTTTAGTCATTATCTGTTTCTATTGGATCATTTGTGGTTCCCTCTACAACTGGCGGATCTTCTTGACTGTCCATTTCGTCAACTAGTCTATGGAATTCTTCAGACACTTCTAAAAGGGCTGCTACAGCGCCTTTATTGTAGTCACTAATGGGTCCTTTTTGGTGATCTTGAATCAGCTGTAATAAATACTGGTTAAAACTACCTGTATTGAATGTTTCTTCCTCCATTCTTTTCACCTCCTCTCACAGTTCCATACCCAACGTTTCCACTGGATCCGATTTCACCTGAACTTTTGCGATAAGGCTTTGAAGGGTTATTTCTGATTCTTTTTCCTTCAACAAGCCTTTTTGATACTTCAACTCGTCATTCCAATCATTTTTCTTCTGACCTGCATGACACTTAGGCATATGTGGAATTACTTCAATGTCATTCAGTCCAAAGCTTTCAAAGAAATCTTTGCCAGGCGTTTCAATTTTTCCTGTTTTTGGATTGAATTTTGTTTCATCATTATCAACGGCTAAAATAATTTTTAATTGACTGTATGATCTTCCTAACTTACTATTCACATCGTCCACTTTTTGTAGCCAATGCTCTAATCTCACCTCTTTTTCAATTCTTTTTACATGATCAGAATCAATTGCTAAAGCCTCAACGATTGCTCGTGAGATCACGCCTTTATTTAGACCGTTCATGGCAACTAATCGACAGTTATTCAATGTATCCTTGTGTAATTCGTAGTAACTCAACATATCGATAGGCGCTTCAAAGGCATAAACTTTAAAAGGTTGATCAATCGTTGCTTTTTTGAAAGTAGAACGATCACCTATATCTACTACAAACCCTGTCGTCCCACTACCATACAAATTTTTCTTCAGCCGACCTCTCTCTGGATACAGTTCTTTGTTAACCCAAATCCCTTGCCTAGCACCTCCAACAACCTTTCCGTCTATGTCTAAATGCTTGAATACAATCATTGGCTCCGTTTTCCCTGTTTCAAAATCCTTGTGGATCCCTTGTACCATCACTCCTTTCGATAAAAAAAAGTCTATCGTTTCATCCGATAGACCTCGTTCTTCTTTTAAATAGTTTCGTGCATAATCAAAAGTTTTAGCTTCTTTCACATTATATTTAAAGGGTTCTTTTTTAGGAACCTTTGTCACATCAAATGTCCCTACTTCTGCTTCTAGTAGATAATGTAACGCTTCTTTAAAAGACATTTGGTTTACGACTTCCACCATTGCAATAACGTCTTTTCCTAGCAGTTCATTTCCTTTTGAGAACCAGGAGAAATAATTTTTTTCAGGGTTTATTTTAAAGCTTGGGTGTTCGGTCCATGCATAATTACGCCCCTCTCTCTTTAATTCCATTCCAAGAGAACTTGCAACGTCTAAAATGCTCTTTTGTTTAGCTTTTTCTACGAGTCGATTTGGATTATATTCCGTCACACATATTCACCTCGAATCATGAATTCTCTTCAATACACCAAAAAAGGACACAATTTCTGTATCCTTTCATTACATTATGCTTGCTTCAGCTTTCGCTGCTCTTCCAAATTAATTGGTGAACCTTGCTTTTTTCTCTCTACTTCCTGGATCACCTGGTTATGCTGCTGATTGAATTTTTCTAGCGACTCTCTAAGAATAGTACCTAAACCATCATTCATAGCTTGTTGGCGTAACTGAAGTTCTTCCATTTTCCCTTGAAAAACACGTACTAATTGATCTGTTTGCTTGTCGTACTCTTCTTTGATACTTGTAGTGATTTTTTCTTCAAATATAGACCGAATTTCAGCAGCCTTATTCTGACATTCCTCTTCACAGGAACGTTCAATCTCTTGCACCTTTTGTTGGTGACGTTGATTTTCTTCCTGAAGCAGCTGATCTTTTTTGGTTGCTTGTTGTTGACTCAGCTGATTTAACTGCTCTTTTTCTTCTAGTTGCAAACGTTCTGAAATAATGCCTGAAATTTGATCACGCTTATCCAATTGTTGGATTTCTTCATCGATTTTTGTTGTTTCTGTCTGAATAAATTGGGAAAGAACTTGATCAATTTCTGTTTGAGTTGAACGAAGAACACCTGGAACAAGTTCATCAGGAACAAACACATTAGGCGGTTCAGTTTCCTGTACAAAAAGATTCTCGATCACAGAAGGGGCTTCCTTTTCAATTGGTATTACAGGGATTGGCTCTGGTTTTACTGAAGGCGTTTCTTTTTGGCTAATTTTTTCACGCAAACGCTCCGTTTCCTTTTTTTGTTCCTGTATGGCTGATCTTAAGGCTTCGTAATCATTTTTCGTGAGTTGAACCACCTCTGCTTCGTCTTCTACTGAAGTAGCTACTTCACTTTGAATAGTTGAAACAGGCTCCTCATGAGCCTGTTTTTCACTAGGAACAGCTGATAACTCGTCGTTCTGAGTTGAGGAATCAGATTGAAGCGTTGCTTCAAAGTCTTCCAATGTAAGAGATTTGTTGGTTTCTAGCGTAGTTTCAGTTGTTTCTTTATCGGGATTCAAAGGATTTTCTTCATTTTCTGAAGAGAGTAAGCTAAAATCGTACTCTTGCGGCTTTTTAACGAAAAAAGAAGATAATGCAGCTAACCAATCAAAACCCTCATCTTGTGGTAAATCAAACTGCTCGGCATAATAAATTTTCCCGTTCTTATCATTCTTCACTTTTGACACAGTAATGCTGCCTTCAAGGTAGTCACGCCTAAACCGATTATCTTCATCGATCATGTGTTTGACTAGCTCATGTGGATCCACAATCTCTTTTTCGTGAAAAGAATCGCCCCCTGAAAATTCATATACAAATTTTGGTTTTCGATTAAACAGTCTCATGGCCATTCTCCTTCTCTAGTGGATTTGAACTAGTTGTTTCTGAAGACTGAGTATTCGTTGAAAAAGAGGTTCCTAACACAGAATCGTTCGTTCCTTTTCGTAAAAGAACCAGTGCTTCTTCAAAGGATAGCTTCATTTCCTCGATAACAGAACGGAACTCTTTGCTTTCCTCTTCAGTGATTTGTTGTCGCAACTTTTTTATATCGTCATTCAGTTTGTCTCTTTTCACAATAGCTTCGTCTAATCGAACTTTAAATCGCTCTAAATTACTTTGATTCTTTTTCTTGCCCATGTTGATCACTCCTTTGAGTAGAATTTATTGGTTTGATTTGAGTAATTTTTCCATTTTTTAAAGTGATACGAACATCTTCTGACATTGGAAAGGCTGATTCTTGATACGGTGCTTTTTGTTCAACCTTTACTTTTACATAATAGGAAGAAGAATCTTTGGTATCCTGATAAATCTGTGAGGAAATATATTTGCTAGATACCAGCTGCATGGAATTAGACGTATTGATTTCCTTCGTTTTTTCATACTTTTGAATCATTTTCGTCAATTGTTCCCTATCTGACTGAATTTCTGTCAGATCATAACAGGTTGCACTCATCATATTTTCAAGTTTAATTGCACGATCACTCACCGATTCCTCTGTTAATTCCCATGTGAAATAGGTTTCTAAAAATTCTTCTAGTTCACTATTTTCCGTGATTTCTTTCATGCTGCTGGTTGTCTGTTCTGATTGAGCTGTTTCATTTGTTGTTGTTTGAGTTGTTTCTGGCAATACAATTTGTTTCTTTGAATCCATCACTCGAATACTCAGAAAACATAAGCCAACTAAGAAGGCTATAAACAGTGTAAATCCTATCCCTAATAATAGATTCATTTTCTTTTTATCTTGCATAAGTAATTCTCTCCTTTCTTATTTTGGTGGGTGGATCACAGAAGAAATTCCGCCAGATACGTAAGTGACCGTCCATGTTTTCAATGGTCCTGGATTTTGGTCATACAATAAGAATTGATTGTTCCCCAAAACCTTCCCTACTACACCTGTATGACCATATTCTCCGTCCGCAACCCATGTTCCCATATTCGCTCCGGCATGAAAATTGATGATATCTCCTGGACGAATATCTTTATAATTAGGATTTTTCACCACTGTCCATTTCCAACTTGACCAGGGGTAGTCGTTGCCAATTTCGCTTGCTTTAATCCCATTTTTCAAGATAATTTCTGGTGTAATCGAATGAGCATAATAAGCTGTTACAGCGTAACATTGACCCGACATACCACCAAACTCCCCGGAAACAGATTGACCTAACAATTTATCTAGCACAGCTAATCCAGCTCCACCGCCACCTGTCGGCCCAAAGCCTCCTGGTGGATCAGGTGTGCCACCATGATCATCAATCCACTTATCTAGTTTTTCTGCGATTGCTGCTCTTGGCTTACCTGCGTCTAAAGCGGTCCAATACACGAACTGACCAGGCTTTAATGTATTATTATGATAGGCTCTGGCACGATCATCCATGATCGCAATCGTTTTGTTCCCAAAGTTATCAATTTGCGTACTCCTGAATTCTTTAACCGCCCGTGTATTGTCCCATGAAGCGCCTTGATTCGGATCATTATCAAACGCCCCATACCCAAATATATTCGCTTTCGGGAACTCTTTGGCCACGCCAGCTGTCCCAAAAGAGGATTCCATTTGCGCAAAAGCAACCAACATTCGTACATCGATTCCTGAAAGAGATTGCAAACGAATAAATTCTTTTCCTGTTGCTCGTTCATCGACCGTGTATCCTTCATTTTTTATAAACTCATCTATTTGTTTGGCCGTAATTCCATATCGTTGCGCCAAAAGAGACGAATGATACGCATCTTTTCCATCCCAATGCTTTACATAAACTGATCCATTATCTGAAGCAGAGGAACTTTGATTGCCAACCATCAAAGTAATACCTATAACTAGGAGTAAAAGTAAACCAATACCTAACGCAATCCAACCAACAGGGCTGCTGGCTGTTGCCACACTTACGGCTTTACTTATCCCTTGAACAACTGTCTTTTTGATTGTTGCACCAATCTGAGACGCTGTTCTTTGTTTCATTGATTTTTTTAGAGTCCTATTGGCTAATTTTCTCGCCGTTTTTCCTTCTTTTCCAGTTGAAAAGCGTAAGTTTTTCAATTTTCCTGACGTAACAGATTTAGAAAACTTCTCATTTTTCGTTATAAAACCACGTGTTTTCTTAGCTGTCTTAAATAACCTATTGCTGTTTGTTGCCGTACTTTTGAATTTATCTAGCCCTTCATTTTCCCCATCTTGATTTAAGGCTGAAAAACTTTTATCTAAAAATTGCTTCGTGCTAATTTTAGCTATACTAGACGAAATAGAGGGGGATTTAGGCTTCTTTTTAAATGCTTCAGCCTTTTTAGATTCTTTTTTCTTTTGGAATCTTTGCTGCTTTTTTTTGTTGTTCACATCTGTTGTAGAGTCTTTTGTAGATTGTTTCTTTTGCTCTGCTTTTGTTTCGCTAAAAGAAGAATGATCCTTTTTACCGTCTTTTTTCTGCTTGCTTTTTTTCTCGTTAACTATATTTTTCTTTTGATTGGTGGATCCAAATGCTGCTTTTTCTTTAAGCTTTGCAATGGTTCCAGCACGAATTGTTAAGGACTTCGGCTCTCCCTTAAAGCTTGATCCTTGTTTTTTGGGAAGTTTAAACCGCTCTTTGGACTTTACGTGAACTTTCATAACTTGTATCCATCAATTTAAATAGTTTCGTCTGTTTTGGAATCAGATTTGAGAAGGGAATCACCTGTCCGCCTGCAATAATTAACCCTGTTCCTGCTTTATTCTTTTGTAGATAATTGGCTTCTTTTTCAGTTAGCTTAAATCGTTCTACCAATGCATCGAGGACTTCCCCCTTTTGTTCCAGTAGAATAAGAAAGTCTGAGTTGAACATAATAGACCGGCCTTCCATTGTAGAAAGCATGGTTTCTGCCGATTGAGTCATAAACGTTGGACAGCCATTATATTTACGGATACGTGAATATATTTCTGCTGCTTGGGTCCGCAATACTTCTGGTTGAGACGGATTAATAATCACCTGGAACTCATCAATATACACACGTGTTTCGATTCCTCTAGCACGGTTTTCTACTACTTTATTCCATACACGGTCCAAGATAGCCAAATAACCGAATGTTGCCATTTCATTTTTTAACAAGTACATATCATAGATTGTAAAATTACTATTAACATTAATCGTTGATTCTTTAGCGAACATATTTAATGAACCTGTGATATACAAGCCTAATGCTTTAGCAAGTTTTTGCGCTTCCTCACTCGTATCACGTTTCAGCACTTCATTCCATTCTTGAAGTGTTGGATTTTTGAACTCTCTGAATGTATCTTGTGTGACATCATCAATAATTGTTCGTTCTGTAGCCGACGTATGACCAACAAGGTGTGCAATCAAACTGATTAAGAAATTGGATTTAATAGCCACTGGATTATCCCCTGCTTCCATGTACTTCTCGTCCGCAAGTTCTAGAATATTAATGGACGTATCACTACCAGGAGCTACTGTCACGACCTCACCGTCCAATTCATCCGCTAAGTGAATATACTCCCGTTCCATGTCCAAAATAATGATCTCTGTCTCTGGATTTTTCAGTCGGATAGGGATAATTTCGTCTTTTGCCGCAAATGATTTACCACCACCAGAAACGGCCATAATACCACCATTGGCATTTTTTAGTGCATCACCCATTCGATCGATCACAACATTATTTTTGGATAAAAGATTGATTCCATAGTATATCCCACCCTTATGTTGCACATCTTGACTGGTAAAAGGAGAATTGATTGAAAGGTTTGGCGTGATCAAGTCACGTAGAAAGGTTCGTTCAAACCCTAAGTAATTCTTTCCAAACGGTAAACTAGCGTTCAGTGCTTGTTCTTGTGTTAAATAAAGTGGCTCAAATACTGCACCGAATTTTTCGCCTACAGCCTTCACTTTATCAATTTGGTGATAGAGTTCTTCTCTTGAAGAATCCCACACATAGACTAAAAAAGTGGAAGAAAACTGTTTATCGCCAGTTTCTTCCACAAATTCGATTTGTTCATCCACGTCTTCTTTTAATTCTTTTACAGTTCTAGCAATATGCTTCGTAGAGTATCCTCGTTCACTTGCTTTCATTTCACGCTTGATTACATCTGTTTCTAGATCAGTCGCTTCGTCACGAAGCTTTTTATTGGTTGTTGCGACAGAATACGGTGATCCGTGAATGGTGATCACCATTTGAGCCTCTGCTTCCGTCAATTCTTTACACATTTTATCTGATAAATTCTTAGGAAAGTCTCTTAAGTACAGAACTTGCCCATAATGTTCATCCATTTTGAAATCAATTTTACCTGGCTGGTTAAATTCCAAGATACCAGGAGCGATTAAATCTTTCGTTGTACGTCTGGTCTGTTCAATTGCATGATAGTTTCCGTATAACGGCTTTCCAGGTCTTAGGATCTTGTTTATCGTTCTCAACCGCTCCATACCGTCTTGTTCCTCAAATGTAGCTCTTACTGAAGAAAGCTCATCTTCAAAATCCTCACTAATGTTCAACAATCGCTTATTTGCGTTCCGAATAGTAGTTGCTTGTGTTGATAATGTAATGAAACGTTCCACTTTCCAATTGTTTCGTCCCATATCATAATTATCTTCTAGGATTTGATTTAATTCCTTCCTCAATACATCGGCTTTATCATTCTGCAAAGGATAAGCCATTTCCTTCATATATTCCCCTTTAGGATTTTTAGTAACCAATAAAGAGAGTTGGAAATGATCTTTATCTGATAATAAATTAAGTGCCTGCGTGTATTGTGAAAGAATATTTTTTTGTTGATCTAAATGAGCAGCTGTATAGTTAATAGCGCCCAATGTATAGGTCTTAGAGAACGTGTTCTCTACCACATGCATTAAACCATCTTCAAACAACTCTGAGTAGTACAACGAATTTTGTGTACTAGCGGCTTGAATGTTTGGTTTTAGTTCTGTTTGTTTCTTTGAACGCTTTAGTTTTCTTAAAATCTTTTGGCTCATATTTTATGTTCCTTTCTCCTTCTTTTTGGTAAGTTCTCGTTTGAATCGTTGTGTTAAATTTGAAGTAAAGCTTTAACCAAGTAAAAAAGCTCATGCCATGTGGCCGAAACAAGGCTATACCAGCAAGCAAACCCACTATAGGAAAGAACGTCACTCTTACAATCCATACTGGAACAACTTGAAAAAGAGCGTTCAAAATATCTAGAATCAAAAAACTTGATATGCCTAAGATTAATAGCCATTGAGGGCCTGTCAATCCGCCAGTGACAGATTCTCTCTTCGAGGTATCTTTAAATACTTTAATTTCCATTTCCTCACACTCCAAACAATTCTGACGATTTTTTATGAGTTTGCCATAGTACGATAATGAAGACTATAGCTAAAATTAGGTTCTTGAAAAACACAACCTCCATACCCATATCAAGCGGATTTCCTAATCCTGTCAAATCTAGTGTAATCTTTGACAAAAAATGATAAATCCCAAACACGAGCATAATGGCGGCAGGTTGAAAGGCATAGGCTAAAATCTTTTTTAAATACGTCTTCCCAATATGATCATGTTCTTCAGAAGAAAACGAAGCCATTGGAATAGGCATTAACGCTAACATTATATATAATTGGAAAAAACGTAACATAACAATGACCCACACCATTACAAACGCTCCTAAAGTGACTAATGATCCAACGATCATTAACAACAGAACCATGATTGCCTTCTTTAAAGCCGCATCAGGATTCAAAAATGCTTCTAACAAGTTTCCTAAAATTGAAAGCATATCCGTAGACATCTCAACTGTCGGAAGGGAAAGAACATCAAAAGCGCCATTCGCATTTTGTGAAATCAAATTGGCAAAACCGATGCCCATCAATAAAATGAATTTTAAGATAACACTCGACAAACCGACCATTCCTGCACCCAATGCTGCTCGAAAAGCCAGACCTTGAAACATTTTCAAGGTCACTGTTCCACCATTTGAAGCATTGGCTTTTTCAAACATTTTAGCGATATCTAACACTAACAAGATTCCCACCATATAAAGCCCAACGGCTAGTGTTGCATTGGATACAATATTATTGACCCAATTCAACGTACTTTGAGAATAATCGCCCATACTTTGCGTTAAAGTTTGAACTAAATCCATCAAAAATCCTCCTTTCGTTTTCTTTCACAGAATTATGCTCCTGGAGGATTTGAAAATACACCTGATAGCATTGATCCAGCCCCAATAGCCATCAGTAACACACCACCGACTACTAACCATGAGCCTTCCATTTTCCCTTGTGAGTCACCTGATCGTCCAGATTGAGTCAGTTGCACAATGCCCCAAACAGCCATCAGTAATCCACCACCTGTAATAAACCATTGAATACTTTTAGCAATAGTTGTTCCTGCATCTGTTGCGTTTGTTCTTGCTGCGACTACCATCGTTGTTTTTAGTGCTAAGCCATTTAAAAATACTTTCATAATATATTCTCCATTCATGTTTGTTTTATTTTTTTTCTGCTGCTTAAGCAGCCCAATCAATATCTAGGACTAATGGTTCTGAAGACGACTCTTTTTTGATATTGGCTTCAAACATTTCCAAACTATTACGGTATCGTTTGATTTCATACCAATTTGGATCTCCTTCTTTGTGGCCAAATTCCTTTGCATTCGGGTGTTTCATGTAATTAAATTTCGGTACTTTAAACATTGGTACAGAAGCAATTTTGACCAAAGAATGAAGTCGATCAAGTTCGCCAACTTCACTAACCGTAATAACTTCTCTTCCATGTGGCTTACTTCGTGTAAAGCCTCCTCGTTCACGTTCCTTGATATAGATAGTCTTCTTTCCTCCAGTTTCCGAGAAAAGTTTCTGTGTCTCTGGTTCCGTTGATCCGGATAAATACACCCAGGAATCGCAGTTACCAAAAAAGTTCTTCCAGCTATCTTTGTACATTTCTATGATCTGATTGACATTTTGAAGCATGATTGTAATACTCATTTGTCGGCTACGGAAAACAGATAATGCTTCTTTAATATTCGGTACTTTACCTAAGTTGGCGAATTCATCCATTAAAAATTGAACTGGAACGGTGGCTTTTCCACCGAGTTCATTATCGATTTTATGTTCCAATGTTCGGAACGCTAGTAAGAAAATCAATAATGGAAGGAAATTGAATGTATCGTCCATATCTGGAATCTTTAAGAAAACAGCTGTCTTTTCATCGACCCATTTTTCAATTTCCAAATTATCATCCTTGATAAAGTCACGAACTTGCGCTAGATCAAATAACGAGAAGCGTGTGATCGTAATAGCAAGAACACTGTCACGTGTTTTTCCTTCAAAGTTTCTAACGAAATTCTGCCATTGCAGATACGCATAGTTGTCTGTTCCAAATTCTTCCGCAAAGTTGTTGAACATAAACTCTAACGGACTCTCTACGTCTTTGTTTTCACGTTTTAGTAATCGAATCAAAGTACCAATCTGATCAAGGCTAGGCATGACACCATCACCTTTAATCGTATCTGTGCCACGATAACGATAGTATAGATAAGCGAACAGGGCAGTGATAAGCATCTCTTCCGATCGATCCCAAAACGGTTCCCCTTTTTTCTCATGGTCCGCATTTGTTGCTTCAATCAATGCGTTGATCACTTTCTTCAACGTGATTTCATCGTTCACATAAGCAAATGGATTAAAGTGATCTGTATTTGTTAACGTATCAAAATCAACCACTTTTATTTTGTAGCCGTCTCTTTCAAGCATTTTCCCCACTCTATGAACGGTTTGACCCTTTGGATCTGTCAAAACAAAGCTAGAATTCATTTGGGCAATGTTAGACATGATATAAGACGTTGTTTTCCATGCACCGGATCCACCGACTACAATCACATTATTATTTCGATTTAAGCGAGGATTTTTTCCTTCATAAATATTTTTGAAACAGCCTTCACCTAGAATCAAGTTATCGGAAAATTTCTTCTTGTTCCTAAACTTTTTCATTTCTTTTCGAGTACCCCATCGTCCAGTCCCATATTCCTGTCCAGGCTGATACTCTCGTGTATCTCTCATTAAGTAAGCCAATGAAGTAACACCCAAAACAGCCCCACATACGAGCAGTGGGGTTGATTCCATTGAAAAGTGAAAGGGATTATAGACAATGTCTTCTGGCGCTTGTATGGCTGCTAATATCCGCTCTGCTTCAGGTGCATTAATCGCAAGCTCAGCTGCTCGATTGGCCACAAAAGCACTAATTCCCCCTACAACAGCATAGGGTGCAAAAGATTGCTTATTTGTCATAGCTCTATCCCGTCTTTCACATCATCAAACAGAGATAATGTCTCCATTGTCTCTTTGGACGTTTCTGAAGCTTTGTCCGTCAAGTTAGGTGTTGCTGCTTCTTTGGTTTCTTTCACAGCTTCTTGTTTTTCTTTCGTTTGTTCAATTGCTTTTTTCATTAAAGCTTCAAACGTAGGCTTTGTGACGGTACCAGGATCATTAAGAATCGTTTCCAACGTCCGATCAATCGCACGAGCAGCAATATTGGCATCTTTTGAAAAAAAATGAAGCTCCTTCGTTAAATCAGGAAGCTCCTTTATATGGAATTGAAGACCATATTCAGTCATCATATTTTTTAATTGATCCAGGTTCATATCTTTATTCAATATTTGCGGTTCGGCCAACATTTTGTTGTTAGTGATCATAAACTCATATTCTTTTTCACCGGCTTGAACCATGACTTTTTTTTCACAGTCTCGAATCAATTCTAAGCGTTGATCCCTGGGTAATTCCGTAAATTTAGCTTTTAGCTCTGGTGGCTCAGGGAGCCCCAACTCATTCCGTAGATTTTTGAACTTTTCCCAGTCATTTTCACGAGTCGTTTGATCAAGCTTTTTTTGTTCTTTAGCTTTCGCTGCCTGCTTCATCATCGAAAGCATACGAACAGCCTGATAAAATTTTTGCGGTGTGTTCTTAAACATGACCTGATAGGCTTCTTGTTGTGTTTGGCTCATAGAACAGCCCCCTTTCTACTTTAAAAGTCGTCCGGCAAGTGAGCAGTAATTTCTTCTGAAGGAGTTTCTGTCTCTTCAGTTGGCAGTTCTCCTAATAAATGCGCTTTTAAAACTGTAAGAAGATTTGCTAAAGTCTGATCAGTCAAAGTCATTCCTTTACCCATTTTCCCTTCAGGAGACCATGACCGCAAGTCATAGACAGGGTCCCCATCATTATAAGAGACCTTATTCAATTCAACTGTCCAGCCACCTCTATTTTTTGATAAAATTGCGATTTCTTCTGTTTTTTCAAAAGAGAATTCCTTTTTCTCTTCTTTCTTATTATTACTTAAATCTAGTACCATAACCATATTCCTCCTCTTACTGAAACTTCGTATCCTTGCGCTTTAGTCGTTTCTAACAATCCAAAATTGCTCATTTGATCACTCCTTCTTCAAATTTTGTTTGTACCGTACCTTCTGGAACGACAAAGATCACTCTTTTTTCATCGGCATCAAATACTTTGTTGAATTCTTTTTCTTTATATTGGTGTTGTTCAAGAATAATTTTAGGTGAAACAGTTTCAGGTTTTTCTTGAATATAAATATCCTCTTCAGATACGCCCGAATACTGCTTAGACAAGGTTCTCAATTGATAGCCATTCTCTGTTTTTACAACATATCGATAGTCTGTAAAATCTTTGCTTGAAATTTGATTCAAAAATATGCCACCTGATCCTTGTAGTTCATATTTATCTTGAACGTCCATTGAATACAAATCTTCTTCAGATTTTGTTACCCATTCAATCGGTACTTTTTTCTTATAAGATTCTTTTATATGGTTGATTGCATAGTTCTGTTTAAGCGTAGAAAGAACAACGATACCTATGCAAAAAAGAAACACTAAGATAAACGCTTGGAATGAGAAATGACCTGCATAAAACGTACCTTCATGGAGAAAAAATACAAACAACAAAAGCACAACAGAAGCACACAAAACCAAAAGAATAATCTCTCCAACTGAAAATAACGGAACCTTATCTATTTCACTTAAATATTCTTGATACATTTTTTAACCACCTTTTCAACTTATCGTAAGTACCAATTATGCATTTCTGCTTTGGCGATTCTAACATTATTAGGAATAGAGAAGCGTAGTCCACCATCGTTATGACCACAATAACGCCAACTTCCCTGTACAATAGGAATACACAAGCGTTTTTTCGCGTGAATCAAACAAATTTCATTGTATTCTTGTAATTTATCCTTTCCTAATAGCTGATTTTCCTGCATTTCAATGACTTTATTCGCATTTAACTGGATATACTTCAAACGTGTCCAATTGTCATTGAATTGCAAAAATACATCGTCTTTCCTAACAGCTAAACTTTGTCTCTTTTTCCCTTCCTTAAAAATGGTAGCTCCCATATATTCACCTCCCAATAAAAAAGAAAAACCGTTCATTAGAACGGTTCTTCATCGTTTACAATCTGTTGATTTCTTTTTGATCGAACTGTGAAATAAATAATGGTGCCTAAAACAATAATCCAGCCTGATACTTTAACAAAAATACTAGTTGGACTATCACCGGTGTGTGGAAGAACCTTTTCAGCAACTTTCTCTACTGGATTTTTTGATTCTTCTTTTTTAGGTTCTTTCCCTTCAGGAACTTTATTCACTCGTTTTTCAGTGATATGACTATCTTCAGTGCCATCAGAATCGGCCCACTCTTGATTTGCTGTATTGATAATATCTGTTCCAGCTTTCACTTCTTTTTTCACTGTCATTGGCGCATCGATCTTATAAATCTGACCTAAAGGAATTTTTTCAGTATCTACAATAGATACCTCTTCCCCTTTAGAGTTCTTCGCTTTTTTGAAGACATTCGCTGAAATAGTCAATGTGCCTTTTCCGTCGTCTTCAAATTTGAAGTTCTTCGTTGCATCGTTTCCTTTAGCATCGTAGATTTTCAATTTGTCTTTGTTGACTGTTACTGAAGCAGCATCGTATTTATCGACCATACGTAGATAAGTTAGTTCACTGGTTTCATCAAATGGTGTTGTATCTAACCACAATTGATAAACAAGCGTTTGTTCTGGCTTAACTTCAGTCGTATTAATGTTTTCTTTTTCGTTATTGTCCGTTTTATCGTTGTATGGATCTTTGTTTGACTCTTCATACCGATCCTTCATTTCTTTATCATCGTCTAAAAGTTTGTCTCCTGTTAAATCAAACTTTTCTTCAGATAAATCGAATTTATGTGGTTCAGGTTTCGGCGTTTTTGTATAAACTTCATTTGAATCTTGTTTTACGTCATTGATCGTTTCTACAAATGTGTTTACAACCTTGTCAGAGTCTTTAAAACGATAGAAGGAAGCGTGGACGGTAAATCCTACTTCTTTGTCCTTATGCTTATTTACAACGTCTAAGAACGCTTTTTGAGCAGTAAATAAGACCTTGCCTTTCTTATCTTCAGCTTTGACGAAATCCTGTGGTAATTCATCGCCTGCTTTGTAAGAGTCAAAGTCTTTGGTTGCGTATAATTTGAATGTTCCGTTATAACGATCAAAATTTTCGTCATAATCATCATTGATCGTCCAGCTGGTTGTATCTTGACGATTTGGTTGTAAAATGCTTGAATTCAATTCATAGAAGAAATCAGAATTTAAAGCAACATTGCCTTCATTGATTGATTCCCCACCATCCGTTTTAGTGACATCTTTTGTTGGTGGTGTTGGCGGCGTTGGTTCATTTGGTGTCTCAGGATTGTTGTTAAAATGAAGAGTAGACAGGCTGATAGTTGGTTTTTCAGTTGTTACGCTGCCAACAGTTCCCTTACTATTAGGGTTCTTTTCTGTGCTGCTGTCTTGTAACGCAAATTTACGTGTAGAGTAGGGCTTAGAGAAATCTTTATTGTAGCTGGCACTGATCGTTAGAATGTCTTTTTCTTGATCTGTTTCCATGTGAATATAGATTGGTCTGATCTTTTTACGACCTTCTGGTTCACTTTTCTCTTCTAATACCCAGTCACCATAAACTAAATTGCCCAACGCATATCCATCGTCACCTGTCACCGGATCAACTCCTGTGATCATCGTAACTGGTTCAGCGATAGTTCCTTCTAAAGGATTAGCGACAAATTCGATATCGTTGAATCCTGAAGAACCTTCATTTTCTGGTAATGTAAACATTTTATTGAGTTTGATTGCTGCATCGATTGCACGGTTTTTACTGTTTGTATCCGTTGTAACTGTAACTAACGTTTTATCGTCCTGTTTCGTAATTTCAAAAGTATGTTTGATTGAATCTGTGACATACCCTTCTCCTGCATCGACTTCATACCAATAATACTTCCCAAGTGGTAAGTTTCCTACCGCAGCTGTCAGTTTTTCGTCGTCTACATCGACTACGACTTGACCACCGAAATCAACTTTATTCCCACCAATAACAGCACTAGTGACTTTTTCGCCTGCTAATAGCTCAGGTTTTGGTGTATCTGTCCATTTTACTGGATCACCTTGTTTGTGTTTGCTTGATCCTGTTGAGTTATCATCATAAAACAGCTGGAATTTCGCTGACTTTAAGACTGCTTTCCCATTTTGATCAAGTCCTGTATCTACATCTTCTTTTTGTAGTAAATTTTGACCTTTAATTTCTTGGTTCGTTCCTTTTACCTCACCAAAAACAACTTCTGTTTTTTGGTCTTTATAGGTCAATTTAACCGTTTGTGGTTTAAACGTATTGGCAAAACCTGCGGAAGAACTAATTTCAGTTATTGTATATTCACCTAAAGGAAGATCCTTTTTAACCGCTGTTCCTGTTTCATCTGTTGTAAGGGGATATGTTTTCCCATCGGTAACAGATTTCAGCTCAAATTTATTTCCTTTTAGGCTATATCGTTCATTCCACAAGTCATTCCCTGATTCAACACCTGACTTCTTAATTGTAATTTGTCCAGTAACAGCTGTATTCTTTAGTTTTACAGTATTTGTTTTTCCTGATTCTACTTTAACGGTTGTATCAGGGCGAATTGTTTGACCACTACTAGCCCAATTTGTTGATTTTTCACGTAGTGTATATTCACCATTCGGCAATAATTTACTTTTAGTTGATTTACCATTTTTATCAATCTTCAAAGTATCAACAATCTTTCCTTGTTTGTTGATAACATCAAATTCTAACTTATCAAAAGAGTAATATTGATTCCAGTTATCCTTACCATATTGAATGGTAGATTTGTCAATTTCTAAATAGCCACCAACTAGATCACTAATCTTAAATGGCGTATTTCCAAAGTGACCAGACACAATATCCAAGTGATTTCCTGCACCGTCCATGTATTTATATTGTACGGCATTGTTATTATATTTTTTCAATACAACATAACTGTTTTCTGTTAGATCAGAAGAATCTTCGTTGATTGCACCATTGGAAGTTGAACGGAAACCATTGCCAACTTGTGTGAGTGCCGTATCAGGTGATAGTACATAGCCTAAAACATTGTTCCCATCCATTGTGGCTAATTGATTTGCATCGATATCTGAATTTTTTATTGGCATTAACGTGTCATTTTCTGGTAATGGCTGCCCTGTATCACTATTGAGAAAAGTTAACGTATAAGAAATTGATTCTATATATCCCATTAGTGTTCCATCAGAAGACTCTCCACCTGTACCTCCGCCTTCTGTTTGGCCGCCGCCCGTGTTCTCACCACCTCGAACAATGGATCCCCAACCAAGTGTAATAACACTGTTTTGAGATTTTGCGCCCATTAGAACTGTTTCGTATGGTGTCCCATCAGGTTCTACCGCACTATTTACCGTGATACCTAATGAAATAGGAACAAGCGAACCATCTGAAGGCTTCATAGCTGTTCCTACGTTACGAACGAGTGCTTTTCCACCTACAGGAATTTCCACTGCTGAATCATTCGGTAAGAACCCATCTGCACCTAATATTGTGGTCGCCGCAGAACTAATACTTGATAATGGTTTTCCATTAGCCAAGCTCGTGCTAGATCCCCACGATGCTTGATTAATAATATAAGTGGGGTTACCAGCACCTTCAAGTAGTCCTGCCAAAATATCTTGGAATTTTTGACTAGCCATATTATCGGTTGGTGATTTAATAACCGGTGCATTATTAATTGTCCCAACTTGTGTTGCACCTTCGGGTAAAGTTAACGCATTTGCCACTTCACTTCTAGAAGGGGGAAGTCCTGCCAGTCCGCCTATTACTAATATCGATAATCCAAATAGGCTACCAAATTGTTTCATTCGCTGTTTAAGTGTATGTTTCGTTCTTTTTTTCTTCATCAATTTTTCTCCTTCTATTTAATTTGGGGAAGAACGTGCTTATATCACGTCCATTTTAAGGGGAACGAATACGAATCATTTTGATCTCTCCTTTTTAGAACAAAAAAGAAGCAACCAGAGGATTTCTGATTGCTTCTATCGTTACATTATTTTATCTTTTATTTAGGGAAGAAATCTGACCAATCATCATTCGCAGCATCTTTAGAAGCTTGATTTAGATCATCTTGTGTCATTTCGCCTCGACCATTTCCTCCTGTAGCAGGTTGAGACGGTGCTTGTGGTGCAGGTGAACTTCCGCCACCTGTAGAACTTCCACCACCTGTAGATCCACCACCAGTTGCAGGTGGTGGCGCTACATCCCCATCATTGCTACCGTCAGCTGTAGGAGCAGGTACATAAGTCCGTTCAGTAGCTTCTTGTTGAACAGTTGGTTCTGCTGCAGCTTGAGTATTTTGTTGAGTTTGTGCTTGTGTTTGTTGTATCACTTGATCCGCAGACGCTTTCTCAGCCTCCACTTTAGCTTCCTTATCAATATCCGCTTTTACTTTCGCTAACTGTTCAAGTAGGACTTTTTTCATTTTTTCATTTTTAATCTTGTCTGTTTCAGCTTTGGCAACATCATAAAGCTTGTTATCGGTAGAGACTACTTTACCGTCTTTATAGACTTTTGCGACCTCTGATTTCGCTTTATCGATTTGATTAAGTTGATTTTCTGCATTCGTAAGCAATTCATTGATCGTTTTATCGTAGCTTTTTGTTGCTCCTTCTTTGAAGTAGGCTTTACTAACTTTTTCTACAGTTTCGTTTTTTAGATCGTCCGCAATCGCTAAGTCTTTTTTTACATCAGATCCATTGATTGCCACAGCTGTTTGTGTTTGTAGGAATAAGCTATTGATATCAACCAAAGCATCCAGTTTTTTTGTTGCACTAGTAAGGTTTCCCTTAACTGATTTTACTTCTTGTTCATACGCAGCGTACTCTTTTTTAGAAAGTTCCTTATCTTTTTTGATCGTTGCTACTTTTGTCAATTTTTCTTGTAAATCCGTGATTTGTTTGGCCTTGATTCCTTTTACTAAAAAGTCAGGGTCTTTCTTATCATATAAAGCAGCGACTTCTTTGTTCAAGTCTTCCAATTTTTTCGTAGTTGCTTTTACTTCCTGTTTGGCTTCTGAGGCCTTAACACTTGATTGATTTTGGGTATACGCATACGTACCACCTACGCCCAATACAACTACCGCTGCAATCAGTCCTAATTGTTTTTTGGTTAACTTTTTCATTTTACTTCCTCCATTTTACGTTTTTTTATGTATCCATTTTCTTTTCTCCAACAAAATAATGTTTGCTCTGATACATCAAATTCTGCTGCTATTTCATTCAACGTATAACCATAATGGACTAACGTTAAAAATTTAACTTCATCAATTTTATCCGAATTATTTTTCTGATCTTGCATAAAAATCTGTCTACCTAATGTTGTTATCTGCTTATAACGTTCTGTTTCAGGTTTTTTATACCATTCTGGATCTACATCCAACAAAAGAATTAATTCGTCCCATCTAAGGTCTTTTTGTTCTTGATAGTCCATTTTTTCCCCTCTTTTCTACAGTAAACGAAGAAACGAGTTGATAATTTAAGAGTAAGTTATTACTCACTTTTTATCAAGTGCTTTCTATACTAATAATCTGTCCACTGCTAAAATTTTGGCTGTCTTGTTTTCACTAGCTAGTTCAAATAAGCACTCCCGTATAGTGATTGCTGCATTCTTCATACCACGTTCAATTGTTGGTATGTCGTCTGTGGCAGTGCTTGCGAAAGAGTCTAAAAACTGCGAAGAAGTGACTTCACTAAACGACACACCGTCTTGAATGTCTGAAACAATTGTTTGATAAGCGACAACAGCTTCATCAGGTGCCGTTGCAATCACCCACGCTTTGTAGGGTGACTCAAAATAATAGTATTTATAACTCATGATCTGTATCTCCTTCTAAATTTTTAATGTTCAAATTCACATAAAATGCTTTTTTATCTGAGTGATAAATAATTACCAGTCCTATCATGAAAAGAACAATTCCTATAAAAATAAGTAGTACACCAATGTTAGGTGGAACAGACTTACTATCAAAACTGTCAAATATTGTTGGGTACACACTAGAACCACTTGATATATTGATTCCCGTAATTCTTTGGTAGTTCCAATTATTGATTTTATTGGCAAAATCATTGTATTGATTCACAAAAATATTTTGAATCAATTCCCACTTACTGTAATCTTCATGTATATAGCGAATATTCCCTTCAAAGTTGTTAAGTCCTTCTTTTTTAGTCATTGTTACTATGGCTTTTCCATCTTTTTGTTTTTCTATTTTTATCTTGTAGTCCTTTTTGACATTTTTCCCATTAATATCAATCATATCAACATCAACAATGTCTTTTGCTTTGCGGATATGTTCTGGAAAAATTGTTGCGGTACTAATCTCGTTATGTTTTAGTAGTAATTGATTCGTTCCTACATATAGTCCCGTTAAAAAGATTAGTATGACTAACAGCAATACAATTACCTTTCGCTTCATTTTTACTATACGATTATTCATTGAGATCATCTTGTTCTACTTTTTTGAATGTAAAAATTTGTTCAATCGGGACTTCAAAAACGTCCGCTATATCGTGGGCAAGTAATAGTGACGGGTTATAACGATTCCGCTCTAACTGTATGATCGTTTGTCGTGAAACTCCTACTTTGTCGGCTAATTCTTGTTGTGTCATACGCTCCATAGCTCTGAATACATGAATACTTGATTCAAAACTACTATTTTTTCTTTTTGGCATTTAAAATCACTCCTTTTCTATTGCTTCTCTGAGAACACTTATCTTTTTATTTAATTTTTCGGTCTTTATATATTGAAGTTTTAATTTTCTAGAAAGTTCCTGATCTGAAAAAATACTCCAAAAGTAGGTATTCTCTTTTAAAAGAGCTACTGCAATAATGATTCCACTGATTGAAATCACAAACAAATCCTTTGTATCAATTGCTACATCCGTAATAAAAATACTGTATAGCGCTAAACAAAAAACTCCCCCTGATCCAATCATCGTTACTATTGGTAAAAATATACCTTCGATAAATAAAGCGAATTTCTGTCTATAAAAATACTTCATACGGTCTTTTTGTTGCAGATTGGCTAAAGCATTTAGCAGCTCCAGCTTCTTTTCTTCTCTAAGTAAATTAATCTCCAATAAAACTACTTCATCAATAATTTCTTCTCTTTTGAATGCTTTAATATTTTCTTCAACTGTTCTGTCAGCCACTTGAATTTTGTTTAGTTCATTTTCGCTATGCATTTTTCCCCTCCATCTGAATTGATCTATCAAAAATCAATACTCCAATAATTTTCGTTCAACAGTTTTATTTTCTCTATCAACTTAGATACTTGATCCTCTTGTAATAACTTAACTAAATGCTTTTTTGGGGGAAATAGTTGAATAATTTCGTATTGATAATGTACATCTTCTTTATATCCGCTATCTCTTATTAAAGAAAAGATAGGCACTATTCTTTTTAGATTTTCTTTTCGATTTATATAGACAAACCACCGCATTGACCATCGAAAATGGTTATACATTGAAAACAGTTGAATGACCTCTTTGACCTGCTTGTATGCTGCTTTATCGTAAGACTTGACTTTGCTCTGTTTGCTTGATTTTTTTTTATAAGTCCCACCATTTCTAAGTGCAACTGCAACCTCTGCAACGCACACTAAAACAACAAATAACACACAAATCCCCACTGCTGTACCTATGAAACTAATCATCGGATCAATCATACCTTCAATAATCGTTGCCGTTGAGTCATGTAAGGTTTGGGAGCTTAATATTGTTCCTTCTTTTTCCGAACTAACTAATTCAACTTCGGCTGTGATTCCTTTTGTTGCACTCTTCTCATAGAGAATATAACTTCCCTTTATTCCCTCAATGTCTCTATATTCCTTATCTTCTTGTGTGACCTCTTTCAACACCTCACCCCTATCCAAAAGCTTCCTTGATTTCTCGTGCATTATGCAGCAGTTCAGCAAGTAGATCCTTTTCGTGATACTGACGATTGTTTCCTGCTTTTTTTCGTTCCTTCCGTTTTTTATCCAGGAGAAACGCCAAATCTTCATCCATTTGATCCGTAAACGTAATGTACTTTCGCTTGTTTGAAGCCACGTTGTTCACTCCTTGGGGTGTGACACCCGATTTGAATAGGTGTGACACCTAAAAATAATTAGCCTTCTCTTATTTACCAATTTCATTTTTGTAACCAATAATTGTTTCGCAGGGTTTATAGCAACCGTAACCCCAAACTCTAGGAAGCAACAAACGATGTTCACTAATCGTTTGTTTGAGCAGGCTAATGTGCGGATCACTCCAACACATTCTCTCCATGTATGTGACGTCTTCACTACTGTAGTTCTTGCCCCCGTCCCTTAGTAGTCACGCTGATAAACGGGGCAGTCATTGCTGACCGACATATAGGTTCCTCGTATTTTATCTTTTTCTTAGTTGTCCAACCTATCGGTTAAAAATAGGTGTTGTGCTGCTTTCTCTACCCTAGCTAACGTAGATAACAAACAATAATCTCTCATCGTGGCTTGCTCTAGTTAGGCTCTCATCCTAAGTTCATAAGCTTTCGAGTCTGCTCTAAAAAAGTTCAAAAATAGTCGGAACATGTAATTGCTAATTCATTAAAATTAGCAAATAAGAAAAGGCTAATTTTCTTGTAGTTTAAACATGTTGTTCTTTCTTTTCAGCTTTCTCTCTCTCAGTTTTTTTAATTCGTTGCTGCGCTCGTTTTTTTACTGTTTCAGGTTGATTCTCTTCAGCCATCAACTGATAGGCTGCTTTTGCTAGTTGAGCGCTATGTATCACCTCACCCATACCTTTTCCTGTTTTTCTTAATGGCAACAGCCGTTTTCGGTTGCTTTCGTAATTCCCTGAACGCCTAGCAATCAATACACCCTTCCGTTGTTGTGAGTACACACGTTCAATTTGATTGTAAATATCCATAATCTCAACAGGATTCGTTTTGATAATATGTTTTCGATCACCCATAAAAAGAAAAGTTTGCTGAAAAATCCGATTGTTTTGTATCACAAATTCTTCTCTATGACGTCTCTTTCCTTTAGAAAACAAGACCACTCTTTTTCCATACTTCAATACTTCTTCAGGTGTCATTATTATTGACATGAAATCTCTCCTTTCTCAAATTGTAACTTCAATGAACAGCCGTTTCTTCTCTTCTAGCCCATCTAACTTTTACAATTGGCTTTTTCTTCACTTTTTTATTACAAATAGCCGTAATTGTTTGATAACTAACAAATAAATCTTTTGCTGCTTTCCTAGCACTTGACCAGGAATCAATCACAACTCCAGTTTCACTTAATAGTTCAACTGCCTGGCTTCGTGATCTTGGCCCCGTTCTTTTTCCATGCTGATTTTTTGATCGTAGTGTTAAATTATGCATCCCATTTTCGGTTAAAACAGCTATTTTCCTTACTACCAAGAAACCCTTAGGTATTTCTCCCTTGAACGTTTCCCACATAATACGATTAAAAGGATATTCTTTACAGACTCCGTTAATTGATAATTTAACCTGGTACATATTCCCTTTCACATACCCTTTTAGCTCTTTAATTTTTCCGTTCTTCAATTGTCGGTATATATGACCATCCCAAGTTGCAAAATATATATTTTCGTATCCTGGAATCCATTTTTTGTTCATCTGCATTTTTAAACACCTTCTTTATTCATCCATGATATCCTTACAGAAATACGATTAAACTCAATACAATGGCACCAATCGAAATACCATTCCCAATACCTCTTACATAGTCACTATCTTCTCTGACTCCAATTCCATAAATCAATAAACCTAAGATACTTAAAATGAACGCCATCCTATCCCCACACTTTCTATTTAAGTTTGACAGGCTAACGGAAAACAAAAAAGGAGGGGGAGAATACGCTGAACTGCGTACTCTCCCCCTCCTGAAATAGCTATTTACCACGCTTCGTCTACATCCATTCTAAGAAAAAAATTTTATCAGAACTCTTGGGGGAGTTGATAATATCATGAGTATTGAATTAATACTGTATTTTTCCCTTAAAAATTGATATAATACAAACGTTGTAGCAACAGCTGCAACAAAAGGAGCCGAGACAGTTCATGCCGTCTAAAGCATATGAATTGTCGTATCTTCCTCTAGGGTTGGTAGCCCTATGGAGACGGTTCTTTTTTTTGTTTTCCGCTAACCTCTCACTCCTAAATGATTTAGTCGTAATCGATCAGCATTTATATTTAACGTCTATTGTATCTTTCTGTCTAATTCGTATTTCATTATGACTAGACGATAACACAGACATTTAAATAGCACAAGTAATTTTATAATTATTTTTTCACGAAGGTGTTGGCAGCTGAAACGGAAAGTTGCTTTTATTCGTTTTCGGTAACGTATACCCGTGTTTCTTCAACAGTTCTTTAGAAATCAAATGTGCTTGCGCTTCATCATCACGAACAATAACCGTTCGCTCTAAAACCTTCTCCAGTTTGCCACTAACAATCTCTCCCTGAACAGTCATTTCTGTAGCGTTCATTCCTATTTCCAATATTTTCTTTGTCAAAGTAACACCTCCAAAAAGAGAACGTTTGTTCCCCTTAATTAAATTTTAGCACATTGATCTTTCCTAGACAACCTAGTTTTTGATATTTCTTGTTCCATGAACTTATTATAAACTATTATTCAACTCATAACAAGTGTTTTTCCAATATTATTGGTTTTTCGTTTTTTTAGTTTCATTTTTTTGGTATTTTTTACGGTTTTTATGTTAGAATGAAATAAGAAAAACAATTTCAGAAAGGAGGCCTTTCATTGACCTTTGGCCAAAACTTACGATTTTTAAGGAAACGTGAGCAGTTAAATCAAAAAGATTTCGCTACCCAGATAGGTGTGATCGCCACCACCATATCAAATTGGGAAGTGGATTACGCTCAAGCCCCTTTGGATAAAATAAAGCTAATCGCTGCCTATTTCAACGTTTCTGCTGACGCCCTTATTTACGGAGATAGTTCTGATTTTGAAGTAGATAGCTACTACGATATCAATGATTACAACGTAGAATCAAGGCAGATATTTCATGATCTAACTCCTGAAGAAAGGGAACAACTTTTAAGAACCATGTACAATTTTAGAATCAAGCACAATTGTCAAAAAAGAAAAACAACTGGTCTTACTCAACAACAATTAACAGCATTGCTCTTAGCCAGTTCTGATCTGGTCTTACAAAATTTAGGGAAATACGCTCAAAGAATACTTGATACCTATGGGGAAATACATGACGAGTCCGTTAATCGTCTTCTAACTGACACTTCTATTTATCTCACAGACGGAAATGAAGACTCTAACGACTTCAAAACATTGCTGCGAGACGCCTTAGAAAAAGTATTTCCCGTTTATTTTTTCATTGCTGCTTATGATTCAAAAAATACTACCATCGAAAAAATGACTGAACAATTCAAATTAGATCCTGATTTTATTCACTATGCCATAGACTACTATCTCAAAACAAAAGGTTCTACATTCCCCTACAAAAAGTCTATGATTGACCTATCAGCTTTTACAAAATCCGATAGAAGCACAGCTGAGATCAAGGTTACCTCAGTATAAACTACGAAAAAGCATGCCCTAAAGTTATTAGGACATGCTTTTTTATGTATTAGGTTAATTTAAAGAATACCACTTCTAAATCCTCTTCCAAAGCTTCAGCAATCAATTGTGCCAGCCCAAAAGTAGGGATATAACAAAATTCTTCAATCGAACGGACAGTCTGCCAAGAAAGTGGCGTAACTTTGCCTACACGTTCAAAAGAAATAGCTTCGACTTTAGCTGCGAACCCTTTTTGTGTTAATCCAAGAGTTTCTCTTAACGTTTTTACTTGATTAGTTGGTTTTCTTTTTTTGAATAGTTTTAACATCTATTTGCATCACCTCCACGCATAGGATACTAGCAAATAATAGCACCATTCTTGCATTTGTAAAGACGATTCCTTATTCCATGCGAAAGAAAGCCTATACAATAGACCCAATAAACGAATTCTGTTATTTAACTTTAATCATTTGTGTAAAACAGAACAAGCGGGCTGTATACCAGAGAATACAGCAAGTAAAGCCAACAATCGTTATATTAATCAGCTTTAGTAACATAATAAGAATTTGATAAGAAACCTGTAAATAATCCCGTCATAAACGAAAAGGATCACACACTCATATTCTTATATACTGTAAAATTACATCCCTTTGATACGAGGTTTCTAAAAACTCCTGACATATTCCACACAAAAAACACAGCAACAATCAAAATCCGATATACACCCCTGCCACTCAATCAAAATAAATAAACAACTAAACTAGTCTATCACTCACGTAAAAAGCAAAGTAGTATCATAGATATAATGTATTGGCAGTGTGCATGTTTAAAATTATCCAGTGTCCCACAGATTTGTTTGCTCACCAAATAAGCCTATTTGCCCCTTAGTTGTCGCTGTTTCGTATAACTTAGTTAGCATAGCTGCTTCATGAAAGAACGTTCTTATAGCGCTTTTGTACGCTGATTTCACCTCTTGCTTGACCACAATCACTGTGCGAATCAGTGCTTTTCTTGTTGCAACTACTAGGCCACCACCACGGCCAGCTCTTACACGTACATAAATCTTCCCTTCCGCTTTTAATTCATTGATTGCTTTGTCTAGCGAACGTTTTGGAATTGATTTATCCTGGTATTTTACAGCTGCTTGAAGTTCACCTTTTGTCATTTCAATCTCCGGACGATAACGATAACATTGTGTCTCCAAGTACTTTAAAATATCGGCTTTCCATTCACGGACGTGCGATTTTTTTCTTTCAGTTCTGTCTTTCTTAAACTTGTACCATGTTGTGCGTTTTTGAGTGAAAAGTTGAGCTTCAGAGAGCGATTCTGAGGTCCAGTTCGCCAACAGATTAAGGACGTAATCCTTATTAGCACCTTTGTAACGCCCAGAGTACGCACTTTTTACGATTCTTTTTACTTCCATATCCTTCATTGATCGATTCAATTTTTCGTTTAGTTCGTCTAAAAAATCATAGCATTCTGATTGTTCTTTTCCTGAAGAATAACAAGCCAATGCCAATGTAAAGAATGCGTTATTTCTGCCTAATTGCCCTTTTTTTCCTATGATTTCAGGGTTTTTAATAAGGATATCAACCCATTTTTCTTTGATTTGTTGCATGTCTCCAGCTGGGGGAACTAACTGAAGGAATGGTTTCTTTGCTGCCGGCTGATACTTCATTGACCAAGTGATCAGTTGCTGCATGTCATAAGTTAATGCCGGATAAAAGCTTGATACATTGTCATTTCTCGGAATACGAGCAATTCCAAAATGGTTGCAGCCATGATCGACACCAGGTATCTCTTCAGCGAAAGCTTTTCTAAGATTTTCTGATACACGTTTGGCCACTTCCACTGACTGATAATTATTTTTTGAAGAGATATACCAGGCGTTTTCCAAAATGAAATAGGCCTGGTATCCCCCAGGAGTTTTTAATATAAGTGTTGGGATCAAATCTAAATCAAGACCAGCATTTTGAATCATTTGAGCATCCAATGTTTCTCCTGGAGAGCGATCGAAATCAATGACGAAAGCATTGATCTGTTTCAAATTTTCTTCAGCATGCCCTTTGACGATCGTTTTGTTTGGATCTGCATAGGTCCCGTAACTGTAAACGTTAGGTGTCCAGTGCGTAAAGCAATCTTCATTCTCTGCTAGTGCTTCTTCAGACGTAAGAACAACACCACGTGAAGTGATCATATTTTCTTTGGATCTAAATCCAAAAACAGCGCCTTTATTACCTTCTGGCTGCTGGTTGAATGGACGAACTTTGCTGTTTTTGAATTTATACTTCCGAATACCATTTTTTAGTACTAAGCTTACGATCTCTGATACTTGCATGACTGAACACCCCCTTTTTCTAAGATAATAAAAAACGAACACGCAAAATTACAGTGTCCGTTTCTAGAAAAGCTTATTTCGTCTACTCTAAAGTCATTTAGGGTACACGAAATAAGCCTTAAACTATTGAATTTTTTCGCAAAATTTGCTATAATAGACAGGAACAAATAGCGGTAAAACAATAGTTTAGACACCATGTATTTTTTAGGTACATTGATTTGAACTCTTTATTAGTCGCTGTTTTGTACTTTTAGGTTAGAATCAAATAATGTTAGTTGTAAGTGTAATTGCAATACCTTACATCTAAAAATCGAGACGAACGACTTCAAGACTAAAGAAAATTAGGGCTGCAACCCAAAATTTCTTTCGTCTCTTTTTTTATTTTCAAAAACAAGTTTAGCTTAAACTATTTTAACAATTCTGTAAACTGTTAATTTTCATCATGAGATTTTCTTTAAAGCAACTTTAGTCTCCTTTTCTCCTTATCCCCTTTTCTCTTATTCTCTTATACTTTTTCTCTCTTTTTCTCCTTTTCTCTTTCAGAAAAATATGAATCTCTTTTTCTCCTTTTCTCTTTATTAACTTTAGAAACCTTATCATGTCAGTCTATATGTCCTATTATACTTTCATACTTGCAAATATCCCTTTTACTCTTTTTCTCCTTTTCTCTTTTTCTCTTTTTAACTTATTATTATATTTTTTGAGTAATTTTCTAAAATACAGTCTCTTTTTCTCCTTTTCTCTTTATTACAATTATATTACATAGATACAAAATGAATAAAGTCTCCTTTTAACACTTTACAATTTTTCTATTAAGTTGTACAATGTATTTAAGAGAAAAGTCTCCTTTTAACATTTTAAAGAATGGACGTGTATAAATATGGAAAAAGATCGAACTTTTAGAGTTCCAGAACTACCCAAGAGAAAAGGCCGAGTAATAATTAATGCTAATCAAAAAGGTGGGGTAGGAAAAACTACTGCCAGCTCAACAGAATCAACAGTAGCAACCCTCCCAAATGAACAATTCAATTTCAAAAGCTTATTTATTGATTGGGATAAGCAAGGAAACGCTTCGTCTCTATTTGGGAAAACTTACAATGTAAATTTTCCCAAATCTATTTACCGCTGCATTGAAGACGGTGATTTGGAACCTGGTATCGTAACATTAAATGATAATCTCGATATGATTGCAGGATCTGGAGATATGTCAAATCTTGGCGATTTATTGGAAGAATTATACCCTCGGTCTGTCAATGACTATAAGCGAAAAAGAACTTTTCATTTCTCTAAGCTTTTAGAAAAGATTCGCTATGATTATGATTTTATTTGGATAGACGTCGGCCCCTCAACTGATATTAAAGTTGATAACGCTATGGTATGTGCCGATTACATTATCATCATCCAAGAAACCAAAACATATTCATATGAAGGTTCGGTTGATATAATTCAAGAATATCTTCAAACTCTTGTTGAAGATTTTGGACAAGATTTTAAAGGAGAAGTATTAGGTCTGTTACCGTTTCTATTACAACCGAAAAGAAATCTTCATGAACAAATTTTGAACAGCACCTATGAAACCTTTGGCAGAAAGTTTGTATTTAATACAACAGTAACTAACAATAAGCGTTTAGAGGATTACCCCGAATATGGTATTACAGTAAATGATTATCATGACAGAAGAGTATTCGCTATGTTTGCTGATATATTTACTGAAATACTTGAAAGGATTGCCTTTATTGAAACTAATGGGGACGTTCCTGACGATTATAGTTATCAAAACAAGTATCTTAATGGTAACAAGCTAACAAAATTATCTAAGGAGTTGAATTTAAATGGGTTTGTTAGATAGACAGGCTAAAGGCCGACCTTCCGTTCAAGATATCGGAGAATCTTCAAGAGTTGTTCCTAAAAAGAACAAGGGTTATTCCGCATCTCAAAGAAAAACTATTAAAGTAGACCCACCAGTAAAAAATAGGGTAGAAATATTAAAAAGTATTACTGATAAAAAAGAATATTTACTACTAGAAGAAATTGTTGATTTTTACATCAATAATAACTTGGACGAAAGAGAACAACGAATTGTAAAAAGAATGGAAGAAGCAAAAAGAGAATAAGAGAAAAATCCCTTTTTCAATTTATTTATTTCTTATCAAATTAACTATGATCGTACAATAGCATTTAAAGAGAGTAAGAGAAAAAGAGAATATTCTCTTTTTCTCTTACTCTCTTTAAAAAGATATACTTATCTTTAATAATTATTTGGTATTACAAATTATCTGTAATGTTGAATTAAATTATATTCAGCAATTCAAAGTGTAACTGTTCCAGCGTAGCGAACCGTTGCGCATTGTGCTGCTACCAAATCAGCGCGACTCCAGCTGATTACTACTTCTTGTCTCTTCAAATCAATTGTTTCTCATTCTACCCATTCATCATCTGAAAAATACTCATTGAATGCATCTTCAAGTTTGGCTTGTTCTTCTTGTTCCATAGCTTTGTACTCATCTTTGTCAAAAGGGTAGGGGAGAGCTTCATTCTCATCCGCTGACCATTTCCTAAAATCATGAATCTTGATATGCCTTATGTCAGTATAATCAAGATACTGATCACCAATCAGTAACACATCCAGATCCATAAATCCCCTAAAATTGCCCCATATAGGCTCCTTAGTACGTCCTAATTGATCAAGACTATTTAATTGTACTTCTAAAATTTTGTTATACTTGATAGATCGTTCTAAGCAGTATTCGATATAGTTAATATCTTGTTGCGGCAAACGTTCCAGATCTCGTTTAGACTCTTTTTTGGACTCTTTGATACCTTCTTGTAGCTCACCGATTGCAAAGGCTGTATCCCACTTATAGGCCATACCACGATCCCGATAATCGTTATAATCGATAAATTCTTTCTTAGTCCGTTTACTCATGAACTCACCCCAACATTTCCGCCAGCATGACCGGCCACAAGTCCAGACCTCGATACTGCAGTTGCACCTTCCATCAAGGAAGAAGCATGTATCAATGATTTAAACCCATATTTTTTACGAATAGTATCGATCAAAAAATCCAAACGCTGCTCATTTAATTCTTGATCTGGATCTGAAAATAGATCCAGCTGAAGCGTATCTGTTTGAACTAATTTCGAATACGAAATTCCGACATGTCGGACATCCTGCCCATTATATTCCATCCTGAACAATCCGATTATGTAATCAGACAACACTTTAGTATTGTTAGAATGGGGTATCTTCATCTGTTTCCGCCACCCATAACGTCCCTGCTTATCGATATACCCTTTGGAATAGCCCACAGATAAAGAGATACAAGCTGTTTTTAAATGGTTGCTACGGAGACGAGAAGCCACTTGATCAGCTATCTCTCTAAGCACGAGTTCCAGCTGGTTTTGTCTTGTATAATCTCTAGGGAGTACCTGGCTATTACCAATCGATTTATCTACTTTAGCAGCTTTCTTTTTTTGTCCTAAAAAGCTACGATCAATTCCCCAGGAGTGAGCATATAACTGTAGTCCCATTACGCCAAATTCTCTTTTAAGGCGGTAGGGATCAGCTTCAGCAATCTCTTTAATGGTCCTAATTCCTAACCAATTAAGCCGTTTAACTGTCCGGTGTCCAATACCACAAAACTCTGTCATTGGATTGATTCCCCATACCTTCTGCGGCACATCCTCGTAACGCCACTCTGAGATAAAATCTTTGCTGTGCTTGGCACCATTATCTAATGCTAACTTCGACAACAGGGGATTGTCTCCAATACCAACAGTTACATAGATTCCTGTTTGATCCTTTACTTTCAGCTGGATTAATTTTGCAATTTCATAAGCATTATTACAGTTAAAAAGCTTCAAAGAATTTGTCGCATCTAAAAACGATTCGTCTACACTAAAAACAGAATGATCCTCATCCGCAACAAATGATTTATATATCTGATTAATTTCTACATTTTTTTTCATGTACAAACTCATTCTCGGAGGGACGATCAGTAGGTCCTTATGAAAGGGGACTTCATTTGACCTAGTTACGTTAGAGATTCCAAGAACTTTTTTAGCAAGGGGAGAAGCTGCTAACACTAATCCTCCTGAATTCTCCGCACCACTCATGACGATTAACATTGTCTTTAGTGGGTGAAGTCCTCTATCAACACACTCAACACTAGCGTAAAACGATTTACAATCAATACACAAGATATCTCTACTAGGTTCTTTGCTATAATCAAATTTCATTTACCTCACCTTTTTTGAAGTGACTTTGTTCTACAATTATACGAACATTAGTTCTTTTTGTCTAGCATGAGATAGTCTGCCCAAAGCAAAAAAAACTTATGCACGGGGCATAAGTCTTTTACTACCTTAAACTGGAGTACTGATCAACATAGGCATCTGCTCTTTTAAGTAGCTCTCAGCAAACTGTTCATCAAAAATCCACTGATCAATCATTTCTTTTTTTAAAATTAGTGGCATACGTTCATGAATTTGATCCACAGACTGATTAGCTGCAGTAGTAAGAATTGTACTTCTGTTGCCATCCTCAAAGTTTTTATAGAATCCGGCCAAATAAAGACTTGTGGAGTGACTATCATTAAACAAGAACTTTTGCTTATCCTTGTTCCATTCAAAAAATCCGGTAGTGGGAAATACACATCGAGTATTACTAAATGCTGAAGCAAACGTCTTTTTTTCTGTAACAGTCTCTGCTCTGGCATTAATAAGTAGCTGACTTTTTTTAAATCCATGAAATCCCCATATCATTCCTTCTACATCAACCTTATGATTTTTCCTTCCCACAATCAAAGGAACGTTGTTGGAAGGAAAAATCTCACCTGTTTTGACATCCATATTTTTAGACTGAATATTTTTTATGATATCGTCAATTTCTTCTGATTCCCCTGGATCTAAAAAGTATCTACCGCACATAAAAAGTCCTCCTAATAGAATATATTTTCTTAAATTCTACAAGAGGATATCAACATTTGCGAAAAATTTGATTGCATACACTTACTTAACTCTTTTCTAGCCATTAGTTTCAAATTTATAGTTTACTCGATCAGTCAAAAATTAGTATTTGTGGAACAACGAAATTAAGTTATAATAGAGTGTCGCCTATCCGACAGTCTTGCGACTAAAGGAGGTGTTATACTTGATCGAACTAATCATTTGCCCCCTTCTTGTAGGGATATTAGTTGCCCTTTTTGAGTATTGGCTAAATACCAAAAACAAGAAGTAAAACTACACTACGGCGACATTAGCCCACGAAAAACCCCTAGAGAATCCGACTTCTCTAGGGGTTAAGTGTTATACTTGATCTTCATTTGCATGCTTATTATAGCACTTTTTTGATTTGTTAACAACATTGTTACATTTTTAGTAATCCTTTTTGGAATAGAAACCATTATAGTTATTAAACCTTTTAAATTTATTAACTGTATGGAGGTTTATCTTTAGTATTTTCAATAGGTATTCTGTCTAACTCATCCAAATTACAAACTTTGTATTCTGCTTTAGGAAAATTAGGAAATTGGTATTTTTCAGATTTTTCTGAATCATGATTAAACATACTTGTTAACAACAACGTTGGTAGTAATAATTCAAACATTTTTCAACCTTCTTTCCAATCCTTTTTGGGTCTTTAAATAAATACAGGTTTACCATATTTAAAAAAATATACAAACTTTCTTGTGGCATTTTCAAACTTTCCCCATTCAATAATATAATAACCATTTTTTTCAATCTCTTTTAAGGTTTCATTTATCAAAGATTCTATGAGATCTGTTCGACTACTAAAAAAACCAGTTATTTCAATTCCTCGTTTTTCATAATATTCAATACAATCTAAAATTTTAACTTCCTGCTCTTTAAACAAAGCGGGATATTTTTTTGAAGTCTCCATTCACTTCACCCTTTCTGATCCTTTTTGGGAATACTATTTTTTAGTTTTTTCATAAGTGTAAATACTATTTCCTTCTATACGTACACATGATTTTTTACTTTTGCTATCCAACTCTTCAAATTGAATAGTTATGTCTTTTTCCTTAGTTTCTTCAGCGATTTTTTGAACTATCAAGTTTCTTGCTTCTAACTCCAAATCAACCCTCTGTTCAAAATCCACTATCCAATTTTTTTCATGTCTAACTAACCATAATCCACTGTTTGCTTCTTTTTCTGTCATTCCTGTTAAATGTTCCATTCCTTCACGAGTAATAATGTACGTTTTACCAAACTTTCGTATAGTTCCTTCTTTGAACTTTTCAGGGTACTTAGATAATTGCTGCCTGACATATCCTTCATCATAACCCCATCGTTCACTTGCTTCGCTTGCTGTCATCAAATCTTCACTACTTAATTCATACTTTTTAGTCATGTATTATTCCACCTTCTTTAGACGAAGAACAAATAAAAGTTGTTCGCCATACTATAACTTGATATAATCACAGTATAGCGAACATTTGCAAGGTGTTTACTAGTTTGTTGTTTGATTATTAGCCGTAATCAGACAACTTTTTTTATTTGTTTTATTCAATTCATTCACCTCAAATTCTTTTATTACAATACTCTTAATAGTCCTCCAAATCGTTGTTCAAACAGACAAGATCCAAATTCTGAAAAATCAGGACATGATACATTATGCACATAACATACTTGTGTCAAATCTTCTAAATCTTCGTGATCTATTTCCCACTCTTCCTCGGTTTTACATACATATAAAAGAGAGTACATTATTCCCATATCAGTTTGAGTTTTAACAACATGATATACTAATCCATCAGATTCAGTTTCAAATTTTTTAACAATTTCTTTTTCCTCACCTGTGAGCCAATTTAATTTTGGAATGTATCTTACCTGATTATTTCCAGATCCAGTATTTATGTTAATATTAATAGCGGTTGAACAATTTAAAACTCCATTTTCAAAATCCTTTTTAACATTTTCGATTAGCTGCCATTTGTTTATTCGGATCAGCCCTTCATGTTTTTGCTTTTCTTTAAATTCTCTTGTTGTTTCATTCATAATTAATTCCTCCCATCATAATTATAAGCTATATCGCTTACAATTAAATAATACACGTTATCGCTTATAAAGTCAATGGTTATGTCTGATATTATTATCTTTTTATACTAAAAAAGAAGTGTATTTCACACTTCTTTTACTGATCCTTTTTGGGACTATCTTATTTAATAGATCTCTGTTGATAGTCATTGTAATTATCTAAAGTATGCGGAATATTGTTCTTATCACAATAATCATGAAATTTACTTAGTTCATATCTATCGGAGAAATTTGATATTAGAACAGCTAATCCCATACATACGACTAAAATAATGGCTGCTTCTAAAGTATACAACTTAGTACCAATCACTTCATGCAAAGCAAAATTTAACATCAAGCCAACTGTCAAAACAAATATGCAACCATACATAATAATGCCTGCTATTACGTTTAAACACTTACTCAACAACATACACACTCCTCCTACTGATCCTTTTTGAGAAATTGATACAGTCCTTCTAAAGTAGGCTCTTTAATCTCAGCAAGATACTTTTTTGTTATTGGATTCTCTTTCAATAAACCTGAATACTTATCAATACATCCTGCTTCCTCTAATTTAGCCCACTTTTCTGAATCAATTTGTTCTGTTGGAAAAACTCTTCCTGATAATACAATTTTCTTAGTATTTAGATTTGAGTACATACTTAAATTCCTTTCTGATCCTTTTTGGAAATATTACCTATATTCTTAAGCAGACTATCAAACCCACTCCAGTAACTCTGTACGGCTTTTTCAGCTTCGGATTTAGAAGGAAAAGTCGCAAGGTTTAAATAGAAATCTCCATTATAGTTAAAGAGCATTTTATTTCTATATTCTTCTATCTCTTCTTGTGATTGTAGCTGCCTAAATAAAATAATTGTATTTTCATCAATTATCTCCAGTAAATAATTTGGTGCAGCTATTTCTACATTTTTAGCAGGATAGTTCATTTCTTGATAGTATAATTCTTTAATTTCCATGTTCATCCTATCTTCTTCTTTCTGATCCTTTTTAGAAATAAGGTTTCCTTCTTCGTCCCACTCACAATCATATTTTTCATTGTTACGTACATAATTTGATAAGTGTGAGTCATGTGAGACATAACGGTGAAATTCAACATCATCCAAAGCTATTTCGTCACTATATCCGTCAGCTGACGTATAAACAAGTGTTTCTTCTTCAGTAACCATGTTCTCAATTCTTTTTAGTCCAACAACATTCTCATAAATACTTTTTTCAAAATAGCCTTCTTCATCTTCATAGATATAAAAAATGACTAAGTCTTTTGTTCCTTCCATTTTCTTTCCTCCTATTAATCCTATTTCAAATTGACAACGCTGCAACATTCCTTTAACATTAAATGTAAGGGAACAAGTTTTTATACCAAAAACGAGCGTTTTCGATAATTTGCATAATTAATGATTCAATGAATATTAAATGCTGGCATTACTGGAAGTTGTCCTAGTTTTGGGATAGCTTTTTTATTTTACCTAAAACGTCGTTTTAGGTAATCACTAGATTACTTGTTCAAGGTAACACCTCAGTTTAAAAGTTGAAATGAGCTTAGAATCTCTCTACCATTAACGTAGTTTTACCGAATATAGATTTAGTTATAAGTTTTGGTACTTTCTTCGTCTTTTTTCTCTGTAAAGAGACGCTTCACTTATTCCAGTTTTACGTGAGACATTTTTCGTAGTATCTTTCTTTAGCAATTCCATAGCTAGATCCAATTGATCCTTACTGAATTTTTTTGGCCGTCCTTCTCGAAAATCAGGATTTAGTTTAGCAATCGCCTTTCCTTCTTGTGTACGTTCTACAATCATATCTCGTTCAAATTCTGCAAATGCCGAAAAAATTGTAAATGTCAATCTTCCAGTTGGTGTGTTCTCGATTATACCCATATTTAAAATATGAACTTTGATTCCTCTTTTGAAAAGATTTTGAACAGTCTCTAGTCCTTGAACAGTTGATCGAGCGAAACGATCTAATTTTGTAACGACTAACGTGTCACCTTCAGATAATTCTTTAAGCAGCGTTTGAAATTCTTTTCGTTCTATTTTTGTTCCTGTGAATTTTTCAGTGTAGATTTTTTCGCAACCGGCTTTTTTTAAAGCGACAATTTGAGATTCTAAATCTTGTCCCCAGGTACTCACTCTTGCATAGCCAAAAATCACAATTTTTGCCCCATTTCTCACCTTATTTATGATAGTAAGATATGACAGTCTTACAAGCCTTATTTTATCACACCACACAAACACTATCAATACTTTTAAGTTTTGATAGTCTATCTTGGAAAGAAAATGAGTAAAATAATTTTACTCATAAACAATCTATAAATTAATATTTGTTAATAAAAATTTTTTAAACCCGATAATGTTTCTTCTAGTTCTTTTACAAATTTATTATACTCCTCATATCCATTTTCACCATTCTCAAAAAATCTTTTTTCATCGATCCCTTGCAGCAGATCGATTGCAGCTTTAAAAACTAAATCTTGGTGCCAAAAGGGCATGTTGCTTTTTCCCTCTATTGTAATTTTTAGATTCTCGCCAGTTTCTAATTTTCCTGATTCTGTCTTAAATTTTACATCCTTCATAACACTACTCCTAACTCTTCATTTTTCCTATTAAACTTTAATTAATTCATATGGCTCAAAGTTTGAAGCAGCTTTACTTGCTTCTACTTCAGTATTGAAAACTGTAGCTGATTCTTTGGACTTTACTGTTAAATTAACAGGACCTTGTTTCTCAACCAAAAATTTCTTAGTTTCTGTATTTTGTACGACAAATCCCATACTAAATCCCTCCTTACATTTAATTGGATTACTCCTAAAACCATTATACATTAATTTACTATTTGTACTAAAAAATAATAGTGTATTTTGTAACTTAAAAAATGTGCAAATTATCAATTAGAGTGACAAAAAAGAGAGGGTTCTATTTTTACTTAGTTTAAAAAAATACCTATACGTAAAACGAATGTTTTTGGGAAACATACATTTAAGAGAATCTGACACAATCAGTTTGTGTCAGATTTATTCTTCTTTCTTTTCAAAAATAAATACCTGGTCAATTGATCGACCCAATACATCTGCAATATCATGGGCAAGCAACAAGCTAGGAGAAAATTCTTCTCGTTCTAATCGAAACATTGTTTGATAAGAGACGTTGACTTTGCTGCTTAATTCCGTTCGCAGCATTCCCTTACTTTCTCGTATTTCTCTTATTCTGTTCTTAAACAAGTAAGGGGCTTCTTTCTCTCGCTTAGGTTTGGGTGCTAACTCTCTTTTCATTTTGATTCACACCTAGCTACTTATCTCTTTTATCAAAATACTTGATATGCTGGTAATAGTTTTTATCAGCTTTTAATTCTGCACGTTTCTTGTAATAGGCTAGTAAGTAACTAGGCGTAAGAGGTTCGTCTGTAAAGTCAATCGGCTCAAACTTACTAACTATACTCATGACTTCATCCTGTAGATCCAAGAAGGTTTCTAAGTTTCCTGAAACAATACTTTCATGCATTTTTTGGAAAGTTGAAACTGGCTTCTTACTGTATGATTCTAGTTCATTTTGTTTAACACCGAATCCTGATCTTAAATTCGCAAGCAACAATTCCATGATCGCAAGCAGCTGACCAAAATAGTAATCTCTAGTATTAGTGTTTTGGTTATAAGTATTGTCCGGAGAAGTCATAAAATTTGAAAGCTTTGTAAGCATTCCATCTGTCATTTTTTCTGGATTCACCTTATCTTTTTTTAAGTTGCTGATAGTGGTATTAGTAACACCACTTTTTTCAGCAACATAATTAGCCTTAAACTTATTTTCTTTTAACATTTTCTGCAATTCGATTACTCGGTTGATCTTTGTAGAATTTAGTTCACCCATCAATAACGCTCCTCTTTATCCAAAAATAAGATCAAAATAATCTGCTTCATTTGTTTCAGCATTTTTGAAAACACCACTAATATCTTGGTTTAATATTAGATTTTGAACATTTTCAGGATATCCATTAAATGTTTCTAAATATTCGCCATATCCAGTTAACACAAGAGTTGCATTGTATTGTGCTGCTAGTTTTTCGTCTACATCATTCATCAATTCGATAATTTCTAAGTCTGTTAGTTTTGTCATGTTTATTCCCTCTTTCTCTCTTATCTATAATACAATAATACCACACTATTCGATTAAATTCAATAGTTTTTAATAGTTTTTAATAAAAAAAAAGCTTCTTTCATCGGAAATCTGACTCAACGTGCTTATGTAAAGTTCTGTATATTTACACGTATAATTTACTACAAAAAAGTGATCTCGCTGCAGCTGCACAAGATCACTTTTGCCTATACTCAAAATTTACATACTGTTCAATCGTTCTAATGAAGATAGATAAATATCTTTGTCCTTTTCAAATCCTAAAAAATGTCTATTATTTTTTTTACATACAACTCCAGTTGTTCCACTCCCCCAAGCATTATCAAGTATCAAATCGCCTTCGTTAGAATATGTCTTTATGAAATATTCAACAAGTGATTCAGGCTTTTGTGTTGGGTGTATTGCTAATTTTTGTTTGTCAGTAGCAAACGTTAAAACGCTACGTGGGTAGCGTTCTGTAGAACCACCACCAGAAATGCCTACTTTGGTTTTACCGTAGTTACTACCATCATTTTGGTGCTTAGTATAGCTATTTACTGGCTTATGTCCTGTTGTTTTTTGAGGGTTGTAAGTAGGTAGCTTTTTATAAAAAACAAGAACATTTTCATGTGCCTTCATTAGCATTTTTTTTGCGTTTAAATGTCCAGTAGCAGTTGTTTTTTCCCAAATCCATTCATATCTCAACATATCTAAATTACTGTTAGCAAGGATCTTATCAAAAGGAGTTTGGGCTGTAAGAACAATTGCTCCATTATTCTTTATGATCCGTTTATACTCTTTCCAAAGTGGTTCAAGAGGAATTAAACTATCCCAATGGTTATTTGTGGTTGCATAGGGTAAATCACAAAAAATCATATCTATAGTATGATCTGGAATCCGTTTCATGCCTAATAAACAATTTTCATTAAAAACTTGATCCCACAGTTCAGTAACACTTTCTACTGTTTTCATTTCTTCACTTGCTACTTTAGTTAAAAAATGACCATACTGATTTTCTTCAGATAATTTTTGAATTGCTTGATCTGTAGTTCCTAAATTGAGAATCACACGTTGTTTGACTTTGGTTCCTTCTCTATAGTTCTCCGCTAAACTCCAATATAGAGTATTATTTACTTTCCTTCTTTTCAAAAACATTTTGACACTACAACCTCCATTTTTTTGACACTACATTTCCGATTTAAAGGATAGATTTTATAAAATAAATCTATCACCAAAACCGTCATTTATTATTTAAGTCGCCATATACAACAATAGCAGAATCAAATGGAGCATTAATCTTGTGCCTATTTCCATTTGTCTCAAAGTGTAATCGTCCTTCTAAAAAATCAATTCTTGCTTTTCCAAAAATGTATTTGTGCCATCGCCAAGTCCCTGTTCTTGCTGGTATTAATAAAACAATTGTATTATTGTGTTTTTTATATGTCTCATACGCTTTTTTTACAAACTCATTTTGCATTTTTGTTGAGTATGGTGGATTACAAAAAATACTATTATATAGTCCCCAGTCTTGTTGTAAAGCGTCATCTTCTTCTGTAAAATATTTTGGTGCTTTAGCATTACTATGACTAGCTGCTGCATCTAGATCAAAATGGTATTGACTATCTAATTGTTCGTATAAATATTGTGGGGTTTCCCAATCTTGTTTTTTACTACTAAAAAGTATCTCTGTGTTCAAATAATTTCACCTCTCCTGAAAACGATATTTTTTGGAAACTTATTTACTTTCAGAAATCAAATTTCCTTCTTGGTCCCATTCACAATCAGCCCTAGCATTTGAGCGTACATAATTTGATAAATGTGAATTATGCGATACATATCGATAACACTCAACATCGTCCAGGCTAATTTCATCGCTGGATCCATCCGCTAAAATATAAACAAGTGTTTCCTCTTCAGTTATAATATCTCTGATTTCCTTTAAGCCTGTAATATTCTCATAAATTTTATTCTCAAAATATCCTTCCTCATCTTCATAAACAAAGAATAAAATTAAGTCTTTTGTTTCTTTCAATCTTATTCATCCTCTCTTTAATTTAATCAACTAAAATCACTCGAAAACAATGGAAAACCACTCACACAACAAATCGATCTTGGATTATTCTTTCCCCATTTTGGCTTTTTGTTGAATTCATATATTCTTCCTCCGCATTCCTTTCCTTTAGGAATAATGAAATAACCGTCTCGCTCTCGATCGATTGCTGCAAGAAGTGTCGCCTCTTCATCAGAGATTACAACTTGTCCACCCATTCGATAATGGCCAGACGACATATCCTCTCGATCACTTTTACTGTCTCCAGATTGAGCTAAAATCGGTGTATTAATTGGAAGTCCATTTTCAACTAACCAGGTCTCTGAGAAGGCTTGAACAATCACATACTTAGACGTATACAGTTCGTTTATTCCACCATTTGCCAATGGAATAAGCCAGTATTCATCAATTTTTAAGACACCATAGACATATTTATTTTGACTATTTAGGCGCTCCTCCAGTTGATCAACTTCCGTTAACCAATCTGAAATGGATCCTGATTGGAAAAAGGATTCGTTCATTTTTCTTTTTGCCTGGAGGGAAGTCAACTCCACGTCAACCACAGGTAAAGACGTACAATGATTTGCTTTTAATTCCTTATGATCCAGAATAGCCGTTGCCTCTAATTCAGAATAAGAATGTAGACAGTTGTCCACTAAAAATGTTAGGCCACCATATCGTTTATTTCCATTTCTTAGTATCCCGTGAAGATATCTTTTGTTTGGAAACATTGTCGCCAGCTGTAAAGAATGCTTTAGCTTCTTTTTGGAAATCATATCTGTGATCACGACATCGCAAGTACCATTTTTCTTTTCTACGTCATCGTCAAACCAATCTTCCCTTGAAAAAACCATCGGGACATAATCAAACAAGTAATGCCCACTTTCTGTAAAGTGTTGATCCTTTTGTGAACAAGCAATTTTTTGATCATAATAATGAAGGCCTTTACGATTCTTTTCAGCCATCACATTTTTTTCTTTATCCAGGCAATAGCCATAGTCTCCTTCAAACGTATCTGTTAAGTAAATTAGTTTCGTCATTTATATTTCCCTCCATTATTCTTTAGTTGCAGCTCCTGTCGCATAATTGATCTGATAGCCGTCTTGAACGTTGAAAATATAAACGTTGTAGGCAAATTCATCTGTTTCAACACTGGCTGCTTCCATTTGTACACCATGAGCCACCAATTCATCGCCAATAAAATGAGGCGTTACTCGATAACGAACATGATTTCCTGTTAAACGGATATAATCCATGATCTGATTTTCATAGTTCAACATGTGCGGAGTATTGAATTGCCTGGTACCTGTCATAAGATTTTTCATATTGTCGTTTTCTCCGGTAAGCTGAAAGCCAATCAGGTGGCATCTATTGTAGAGCCATTGACCGTCTGAAAGTTTCTTTTGTCTCCAGCCTGTAGGCTTAACAGTTAACGGCTCTCTTGCTTCAGTTGGAAATGATTCTTTTCCTATCAGTGCATTTGCGATCCCTACACGATTCAACTGATCTAAATCTGAAAAGGATTGCCACACACCTTTTGACAAATTTAAATCAGCTTCAGTAAACGTTGGACGATTATCATTGAGGACAACTTCTTGATTCACACCATCATATTTTATCGGCATATCTATAGCAGCTGCTTGCGTAGTGGATTGTTCCGTTCCTTCATTCCGTATATTTATAGCTTCAGTTATTGACTGTGGATTATGTGACACTTGATCACATGCCCCAACAATCAAAAGAGGCCACAATAAAAATAGTAAGCACCATTTCGCTTTTGTTTTCTTCATTTTTCCACTCCTTCAGTTTTTATTTTTCAAAGTCACCTGGTTCGCTCATTCCTTTATTTGTTAAAATGCCCATTGCAGCATCATATGTTTTCAGTTGTTTCTCAAATACTTTAACTTGCTTTTCTAGCTCATTTTTTTCTTCTCGCAGTGATTGAACTTTTGCTAACAGCTCTGTATTTTTCGGATCAAATTTTAATTTTTCGTTTGCTTTAAGCAGCTTGTCTTTTAACGCTGCTCTTGCTTCTTGTACTGCTTCAAAGTTGTCATGGAAATCTTGGCCCAATACTTTGGGTGCATTTTGACTGCTTACTTGTCGGGCAGTGAGGATATTCAATGCCGTAACCATTTCCCTAACCTGCTGAATAGCTGAATTCTTTCTTTTAGGCATCAAACCACTTTCACCGGATAAGTAATTTGCCAACGAAGCACCTTTTACAAATTTATTATTTTTGCCTGGCTCTTCACTCCAAAAATAAAAGGTATCTTTATAATTGAAGTGTGCTTCATAGCGACCATCTTCACGCTGATCCAATTTGTAGTCAGGAATCTTCACTACACCTTGCTCAAAACGGCCATAAGCAATCTCTACATAAATTCCTGTCACTGTATCTTTTTGAATTTGCCACGGTTCAATGATAAATGTGAGATCCGGCAATTCTTCTTTTTCTGCTTTTTGTTCCGCATACCTTTGAGCAATTTCTCCGACATGAAAAACGGCATCAGGATCATTTTTCCCTGTACGTTCCAGAATATTTTCTTCATTATAGATTCGGTGTTTTTTGTTCAATGTATAATCACGAGCGGGACGTTGTTGTGGCATATCCAATAATTTATAATTAATCACTTGACCATATTCTTTTGATTTATGGTTTGGATCCACCTCAATACTCAATGCTTTTGCTTTTAGCAAGAAGTCGTCCCAACTTGTACTGTGCTTCAATAAAAAGTTCAGACGTTCTTTTAATTCAAAACGAAAAGCGTACTTTCTTCGATACTCTTGATATTTTGTATGCGAGTTTTGCTTTGCTGATTCCAGGATCATTGCCCCATGATAGTCGGCCACTTTATCGGAATAATTTCTTAAGTGTGCAGCTGTTCCTCTTTGCCATCGGAATTTTTTTAAGTCAACACTTGACGTGGTATTGAAGATAATGTGGTTATGCAGGTGATCTTTATCTACATGTGTGGCAATCACAAATTCATAATCGCCGCCTA
>NZ_JAFLWD010000036.1:0-24885 GCF_017316105.1 Candidatus Enterococcus ikei | reverse complement strand
AAAAAAGTATTTTCGGAATGCTTGATTACTACTTCAATCCAGTTTTGAGTGAATAATCACTCAATTGAATAGCAACAACACCCAGTGTGGTGGCGATAGCGAGAAGGATACACCTGTTCCCATGCCGAACACAGAAGTTAAGCTTCTTAGCGCCGATTGTAGTGAAGGGTTTCCCTTTGTGAGAGTAGGACGTCGCCACGCTAGTTGTTATTCCGGCATAGCTCAGTTGGTAGTAGCGCATGACTGTTAATCATGATGTCGTAGGTTCGAGTCCTACTGCCGGAGTAAAAGAACGAAGACTGAATAAGTTTTCGTTCTTTTTTATTTTATAGTAAAAAAAACTTTATTATTTGATAGAATGAGCAAAAGATGGAATAATGATAATGAATGGGTAGGTTTAATTATTTCTATCTAACAGTTTTGTCATGTAAGGAATCTATTTAGCGGAATAATGACTTTCCCGTGTAGTTTTTTGATATAATACTTGTAAGGTGATTGAACTAGGACTTTAGATGGAGTAAGTCCTCTTTAACCTATGTTATAATAATAAAAAAGTAAAGTGTAGGAGGGGCAGCGTGAAGGTTCTATTATATTTTGAAGGTGAAAAAATATTAGCGAAGTCTGGAATAGGACGAGCGCTAGACCATCAGAAGCGTGCGCTCTCTGAAATTGGGATTGAGTATACACTAGATGCTGATTGTACTGATTATGATATTTTACATATTAATACTTATGGGATAAACAGCCATAACATGGTAAATAAAGCAAAAAAAATGGGGAAAAAAGTGATCTATCATGCACATTCTACAGAGGAAGATTTTAGAAATTCATTTATTGGATCGAATCAGATTTCTCCTTTAGTTAAGAAGTACTTAGTTAGCCTTTATTCAAAAGCTGACTATTTGATTACCCCTACGCCTTATTCAAAGAACTTGTTGGAAGGTTATGGAATAACAGTTCCAATTGCGTCAATTTCTAATGGAATAGACTTGAAGAGGTTTGAACAATCAAACGAAAAAGAAGAGAAATTTAGAGAATATTTTAACGTAAAAGAAAATCAAAAAATAATTATTTGTGTAGGTTTATATTTTGAAAGAAAAGGTATTATTGATTTTGTTGAATTAGCCAGAAAATTTCCTGAGTATCGTTTTATCTGGTTTGGACATACACCGATGTACTCGATTCCTAAAGCGATTCGCACAATCGTTAAAGAAGACCATCCTGAAAATGTTGAGTTTCCTGGGTATATAAGAGGAGATATCATAGAAGGGGCATATTCAGCTGCTGATTTGTTTTTCTTTCCTTCTTACGAAGAGACAGAGGGAATTGTGATTTTGGAGGCTTTAGCAAGCAAACAACAAGTGTTAGTGAGAGATATTCCTGTTTATAAAGGTTGGCTTGAAAACAAAGTCAATTGTTATATGGGAAAAACGAATGAAGAATTCGCTTATTTGATTGAAGCACTTGTTGAAGATAATATACCAAATACTTGTCAAGCAGGCTATGAGGTTGCAAAAGAGAAAAGTATTGAACGAATCGGACATGAGCTAAAAGATGTTTATGAGAAAGTTTTGGGATTAAAATCTGGTGGGGAAAATGAGCAGATATATCAAGAAAATTAGAGTCATTGGAGGGGAACATCGTGAAATTTGGTTTTTTTACAGATACATATTTTCCCCAAGTTAGCGGGGTTGCAACATCTATTAAAACACTTAAAGAGGAATTAGAACAAAAAGGACATCAAGTTTATATATTTACAACAACTGATCCGAATGCAAAAGAGTTTGAAGAAGATGTTATTCGCATGCCAAGTGTTCCTTTTGTGTCGTTTAAAGATAGACGAATCGTTGTACGAGGTATGTGGTATGCGTATTTAATTGCTAAGGAACTGGAATTAGATTTGATTCATACACATACAGAATTTGGCGCTGGATTATTGGGGAAAATGGTTGGGAAAAAGCTTAAAATCCCTGTTATTCATACGTATCATACAATGTACGAGGACTATTTACATTATATTGCTAAAGGAAAAGTCGTACGTCCTACACATGTGAAGTATTTTTCTCGTTTTTTTGCAAATCATACAACTGGTGTAGTTTGCCCAAGTGAACGAGTAATTGATAAACTAAAAGAATATGGCGTAACATCTCCAATGAGAATAATACCAACAGGAATTGATATTAAGAAATTTGAAAGACCTGATATAACGCTTGAAATGAATAAAGAGCTTCGCAAAGAATTAGGGCTAACTGACGACAATATTATGTTACTGTCCTTAAGCCGTATTTCATATGAAAAAAATATTCAAGCGATCGTAAACGGATTACCAGCTATAATTGAGCGCTTTCCCAATGCATGTTTTGTTATTGTAGGTGACGGGCCTTATGTCGATAAGCTTCGCTGTTTGGGTGAAGAGTTGGGGATAAGCGATAATATACAATTTATTGGTGAAGTTCCTAATGATAAAGTTGCTATTTATTATAAGGCTGCTGATTATTTTGTCAGTGCTTCGACTTCAGAAACGCAAGGATTAACATATACTGAAGCGATGGCATCTGGTCTTCCTTGTGTTGTGGAAGGCAATGCCTATTTGAATAATTTGTTTGATCATGAAAGTTTGGGACGGACTTTTAAAACCGACGCAGATTTTGCATCGACTTTTATTGATTATGTTGAAGCTGCTATTCAACCAGATGAAGCTGTTTTAAAGGAAAAACTTTACGAAATATCAGCAACTCGTTTTGGTAATGTGATGCTTGAATTTTACGAAGATATGATTCAGTATTATGATCAGATTTCTTTAGAAAAAGAAACTGCAGCTTCTATCGAACGAATTAAAGTCAAATTTACGTCTTTAAGAAAATAAATGTTAAAACTTCTATTCTTGGTTTATACTAAGAATAGAAGTTTTTTATTAAAGAAAAATAGGAGGCTATGATCATGATGCCGAAAATTGGATTTATTGGAACAGGAGTTATGGGCGCAGCAATTGTTAGAAACATGATGAAACAAGGATTGAGTGTGAATGTCTATAATCGAACAAAAAGTAAAACTGATGGGTTAGTAGCCGAAGGAGCTGTCTGGAAAGATACACCAGCTGATATAACAGCAGATAGCGATATAATTTTTACGATGGTTGGTTTTCCAAACGATGTCGAAGCAATCTATTTTGGTGCGAATGGTATTTTTAAAGAAGATATCACAAGAAAAATACTTGTTGATCTAACAACAAGTACTCCAACATTAGCTGAAAAAATAGCGACACAAGCAAATAAATTAGGTGGTATGGCATTAGATGCTCCAGTATCTGGAGGGGATCTGGGTGCTATCAATGGGACACTGACGATTATGGTTGGTGGAGAACAAATCGCTTATGATCAAGTTTTACCTATTTTTAAGACATTTGGAAAAACATATAGCCTTCATGGTTCAGCAGGCAAAGGACAGCACACAAAAATGGCCAACCAAATCATGATAGCAGGAACAATGACCGGAATGACAGAGATGATGGTTTATGCAAATAAAGCTGGATTGGACTTGGATAAGGTTATTGAAACGTTGTCTGGCGGAAGTGCAATGAATTGGTCATTAAGTAACTATAGTCCGAGAATATTAAAAGAAGATTATTCACCTGGCTTTTTTGTAAAGCATTTTATAAAAGATTTAAAAATTGCTTTAGATGAAGCTAAGAAAATGAAACTTGAGTTACCATCGACTAAATTAGCTGTAGAACTCTATGAAAAGCTTGCTAATAAAGGGTTTGAGAACGACGGAACACAAGCTTTGATCAAGCTGTGGTGGGAAGATGGAAAGCAACCAACTATCAAAGATTAAAGAACAGCAAAAAAATTAAAAAAAATGACGAAAAATCATGCAAGAATGGCAATGTTTTGATACAATGGTACAGAACTAGTTTGTAAAGGGAGGCCCATTTATGAAACATTCACAACTTGTGGCGATTATTAAAAGACTTGAAGCGATGACTGAAGCAACAGACAACGAAATTCAAGTTCGTCGTTTTGAACGCGAAGGTGTAGAAAAATGCATCGTAAATTATGATAAATCTACTGAAACATTTGAATTGACAGAATCTGATTCTCAGCAAAGTTATCAATTTGATAATATTGATATCGTAGCAATGGAAATCTATGATTTAATTCAATAATTAGAAAAAATTTCAGTAAGTATTTAACAAATTTAATGACAATAATCAAAAATCCTGTGGCGTACAAAATTGTACGCCACAGGATTTTTTTACTCAGGCAGTCGTTAATTCGTTAAAAATGGCTTTAACAGTTGTCTTTTCTTTTATTTTGTAGGCATTAGAACCTGCAAAAACTAATGCGTGATCAGGATTTTTAGTTACAGCATTTAATAATGTTTCAGTGATGCAATATGGAATAGTCTCTCTATCACAGTGTTTAAGGGATAGGCAACTACGGCATTTTTTTACAGGAACTTGTTCGTGCTGGATTCGTTCTGAAAATTGATTTATAATTGCACGTCCAGGCATGCCAACAGGACTTTTAATTATCGTGATATCTTCTTTTCCAGCATTGATATAGGCTTTTTTGAAGGCTTCAGGCGCGTCACATTCTTCTGTAACAACAAACCGTGTTGCCATTTGAACACCGGAACAGCCTAAAGAAATGTAATGCTCAATATCAGAACGCTCAAAAACACCACCAGCAAAAATAACTGGAATGTCTCGATTGAATTCTTGACCAAATGTATTGATAGTGTCAACGATTTTTACGATTTCTTCATCCATTTGTTCAATACTTTTTGATAATGTTTCTGCTTTGAAACCTAAATGTCCACCAGCATCAGGTCCTTCGATCACAACGAAGTCTGCTGTTTTGTTATAACGCTTTTTCCATGTGCTTAATAACACTTTTGCGGCCTTGTTCGAAGAAACGATAGGTGCGATCTTCGTTTTACTTCCTGCAACAAGCTCAGGTAAATTAATCGGCAAACCAGCTCCTGAGATGATCACATCTGCACCGACTTCTACATAGCGCTTTACATAGCGATCATAATGAAATGTAGCTGCCATGATATTAAAACCAATCAGGCCACCATCAGCGATTGCTTTTGCTTTATCAAATTCTGTTTTTATAGCATTCATGTTAGCTCTCATTGGAGCTTTTTCGAAAAGTTCTTCTTTATAGCCGATTTGTGCAGTAGACAAGATACCAATACCGCCTTCACGACCTACAGCTCCAGCTAGATTGGCTAAACTAACACCGATCCCCATACCTCCTTGAATGATGGGCACTTTTGCTACAAGTTTATCTATTACTAGTGGTTTCAAAGACATAATTGAGCTCCTTCTTTTTAATTCCTAGTTTCTTATGGTAGAATAGTTTGATATTCAAACTAAAATAAATGATAGTAAATTCGACGTAAACTGTCAAATGTTTTTTCAAAAAGAAAATCTAGAAGTGGATACATCATCTTTTTTCTTGAGTAAAAGAGCTGATAATACTCATTTCTTGTTTAAGAAAAATTAAATATTAAAACTTTTGCTTGCAATCTTTTTTCATATGCGATATAGTTTGAACATCAAATGATTTGATAATCAAAGTATATGGATGGTGCACACAATATGGAACCTAATTTAGAAACGGTCAACGATTATCTCGTTAGTGTCTTTAATGATATCTTGACTATTGAAGAATCTGAATTGAAGAAATCACAATTCAATGACTTATCCATTACTGAAATGCACACAATTGAAGCAATTGGGATGTATAAAAAAAAGACATCTTCTGAGGTTGCAAAAGAATTGTCGATTACTGTAGGTACATTGACAGTAGCGATCAATAATCTTGTGAAAAAAGGTTATGTTGAACGCATACGAAGTGAAGATGATCGTCGAGTTGTTAAGTTAGGTTTGACGAAAAAAGGAAAATTACTTTTTCGTGTTCATCAGCACTTCCATAGAGAAATGGTCAAGACAATTTTAAGCGGAATGGATAAAGCGGAAGAACAAGCTTTATTAAAAGCATTGAAGAATCTTCATGATTTCTTAAAGGAATACAAATAAAAGTGAGGACCAAGATGAATCAATATGCAAAAATAACTTGTACGAGCCGATATGTTCCTGAAAATGCAGTATCGAATCAACAGCTTTCAACAATGATGGATACTTCTGATGAATGGATTTCCAGTCGAACTGGTATCGAATCAAGAAATATTGTCACTGATGAGAATACTTCGGACTTATGTATTAAAGTAGCTGAAAAGCTATTAGAAAAATCTGGGAAAAACGCAGAAGATTTGGATTTTATCCTTGTCGCAACGATGACACCAGATTATGGTACACCTTCAGTCGCTTGTCTTGTTCAAGGTAGTATTTTAGCTACCAAGGCTTTGGCTTTTGATATCAGCGCTGCTTGTACTGGCTTTGTCTATGCATTAAGTATGGGTGAGAAATTGATTCGTACTGGGAAAAAATTAGGCATGGTCATCGGTGGCGAAACATTATCTAAAGTCCTTGATTGGAGTGACCGCAGTACGGCTGTATTGTTTGGTGATGGCGCAGCTGGTGTGTTGTTAGAAGTAAGTGACGAAGAACATTTTCTAAACGAAAAACTGGAGGCTGATGGGCAAAGAGCTAGATCTTTAACTTCTGGTTATTTAGAAAATAAGAGTCCTTTTTATACTGGGACATCTGAAAGTTCTGGTTATCTGCAAATGGCTGGCAGAGATATTTATGATTTTTCACTGAATGATGTGACAAGCAACATTCGGGAAATTGTGGAAGAGGATGTAGATTATTTATTGCTGCACCAAGCAAACAAACGCATCATCGAAAAAATATCAAAAAAACTCAAAGTTCCAAGAGAAAAATTTCTCACAAATATGGAACATAACGGCAACACCTCTGCTGCAAGTATCCCGTTATTACTGGATGAATCAGTAGAAAAAGGAGTGCTTCAATTAGGCTCCAATCAAAAAATTGTGTTAACAGGCTACGGCGGCGGTTTAACGTGGGGTTCGATCCTCTTAACGCTGTAAAACTGTAACTATATAAACTAAAAAAGAAAATTATTGGAGGAATATACACATGGTATTCGAAAAAATTCAAGCAATTATTGTAGAAGAATTAGGTAAAGAGCCTGAGGAAGTAAAATTAACAACAAACATTCAAGAAGAATTAGATGCGGATAGCTTAGACTTATTCCAAATCATCAATGAAATCGAAGATGCTTTCGATATAAAAATCGAATCTGAAGATGGTATCACTACTGTTCAAGATTTAGTAACATATGTAGAAAAACAAAAAGCAGAATAATTAAAGCGATTAGGTAAAAATAAAACGTTGGGTGAGCAAGATTCTCTGTGAGTCTCAACAATTGCTGGAGAGTCTAGCTTTTTTCACACCGTTAGTTGAAATTAGAAAGGCTGGTACTAAACTTATAGAGTTTTGTTCCAGTCCTTTTTTATTAATTATTCTATTGTTTGAAGGATGTCGTTTATGCAATCAAAGATATGTGAGTTACTTGGGATTAAATACCCGATTTTTCAAGGAGGAATGGCTTGGATTGCAGATGCATCATTAGCAGGTGCAGTTTCTGAGGCAGGTGGTCTTGGAATCATTGCAGGCGGTAATGCACCCAAGGATGTTGTTCAAGCTGAAATCAAAAAAATCAAAGAAATCACAGATAAACCTTTTGGGGTCAATATTATGCTCCTTTCTCCATTTGCCCAAGATATCGTGGATTTAGTTTGTGAAGAAAATGTTCCCGTAGTTACAACAGGAGCAGGAAATCCGAGTAAATACATGGCTCGTTTTAAAGAACATAATATTAAAGTAATTCCAGTAGTTCCTTCTGTTGCATTGGGTGTTCGTATGGAGAAAATCGGAGCAGATGCAGTTGTTGTTGAAGGAATGGAAGCTGGGGGACATATTGGCAAATTAACGACATTGAGCATGGTACCGCAAGTTGTTGATGCTCTGACGATTCCAGTAATTGCAGCAGGTGGAATCGGTGATGGTAGAGGAATGGCAGCTGTGTTGATGTTAGGTGCACAAGCGATTCAAGTGGGCACCCGTTTCTTAGTCGCAAAAGAATGCACAGTACATGAAAATTATAAAGCCAGAATCATTAAAGCTAGAGATATTGATACCACGGTTACTTGTCAGCATTTTGGTCATCCTGTCCGGGCAATCAAAAATAAATTGACCAACGAGTATGATCGATTAGAAAAAATCGAACTGAGAACTGAGGTACCTGATTTAGTGAAATTTGATGAATTGGGACAAGGTGCTTTGCGCAAAGCCGTAGTCGATGGGGATGTCGATCATGGATCAATCATGGCTGGTCAAATTGCCGGACTTGTAAAAAAAGAAGAAACTGCAAAAGAAATTATTGATTCTTATATTATTGAAACAAAAGAAATCATGGCGGCTAGATGTAGTCAATGGCTATAGAAAAATAGATTCCAATTGACTTGTAAATAGATTAAATTTTATTGAGCTTATAGTGCTTATTTAGCTTTTAAAATTATCCAGCTTTACGGGCTAGCTCTTCGGAAAAAAGATAAAAATAGAGTGTGACAAAGAACGTCACTGTCAATTTTTCCTGTTTTTCAGTCGAGACTAAACAGCTCATTTAGCTTTTAACGTAAGGAGTAAAGGAATGAAAACAGCTTTTGTATTTAGTGGGCAAGGTGCTCAATATATCGGTATGGGCAAGGAATTATTTGATCAAGAGGCAATTGTTCAAGAAACATTTCGAGAAGCAAGTGATGTTTTAGGATATGACATGGCAGAGCTTTGCTTTACTGAAAATGACCAATTAAATGAAACGATGTATACACAACCTGCTATATTAACCGTTAGCATTGCTTTTTATCGTCTTTTGAAGGCTAAAGGATATCAACCCGATGTCGTAGCTGGATTAAGCCTTGGAGAATATAGTGCGCTTGTGGCTAGTGGTGCGATTTCATTTAAAGAAGCCGTTCAACTAGTTGCCAAAAGAGGAAAGTTCATGGCAGAAGCTGCGCCAACTGGAACAGGCAAAATGGTAGCCGTAATGAATGCTGAACGATCATTGATCGAGGAATGTTGCCAAGAAGCAAGTGGACTTGGGATCGTTTCTCCTGCAAATTATAATACACCTCAACAAATTGTGATTGGTGGAGAAACACTTGCAGTCGATAAAGCGGTGGAATTATTAACAGAAGCTGGTGTGAAGCGAATGATTCCTTTAAAAGTCAGTGGACCTTTCCATACAGCTTTGCTAAAACCTGCTTCCGAAAAATTAGCAATTGAGCTTGAAAAAATAAATTTTGCAGAAATGACGATTCCTGTGATCAGTAATACTACAGCACAAGTAATGGAGCAAGCAGAAATAAAAGAATTATTAGAAAAACAAGTAATGTCTGCTGTTCGTTTTGCTGATAGTATCGAAACGATCAAAAAAATGAATGTTGATGCAATTATAGAAGTTGGACCAGGTAAAACATTGACTGGTTTTATTAAGAAAATAGATAAAGAAATGAAAACAGCTCGGGTTGAAGATGAGAAAACATTATCTGAAACTGAAGCTCTTTTGAACGGGAGGTAACGAATGGAACTTAAAGGGAAAAACGTATTTGTCACAGGAAGCACACGAGGAATTGGTAAAGCTGTTGCTTTAGCGTTTGCAAAAGAAGGAGCAAATGTTGTACTTAATGGGCGTGGAGAAATTAGCGCGGAATTAATCGCAGAAGTAGAATCTTTTGGTGTTAAATGTATCGGTATTTCTGGAGATATCGCCAGTTTTGAATCAGCTGGACAAATGATCCAAGCCACAATAGATAGTTTAGGTTCGATTGATATCCTAATCAACAATGCAGGAATCACGAATGATAAATTGTTATTGAGAATGTCAGAAGAAGATTTTACCAGTTGTATTCAAATCAATTTAACTGGAACATTCAATATGACACAACAAGCAATCAAACGAATGATGAAACAACGTAGCGGAAGAATCATCAACATGTCTAGTGTATCTGGGTTGATTGGCAATATCGGTCAAGCCAACTATGCGGCAAGTAAAGCTGGAGTCATTGGTTTTACAAAGTCTGTGGCAAGAGAAGTTGCTGCCCGTGGAATCACATGTAATGCCATTGCACCAGGTTTTATTGAAACTGAGATGACAGATGTTTTATCTGATAAAGTCAAAGAACAAATGAATCAGCAAATTCCCTTACAAAAATTTGGTCAAGTAGAAGATATTGCAAATGCAGCTATCTTTTTGGCAAAAAGCCCATATGTTACAGGTCAGGTCTTAAATGTAGATGGTGGTTTAGTCATGCATGGCTAATGAACAAGCTTGAAAGGAGCAGTTGAATGAATCGCGTAGTTATTACAGGTTATGGTGTAGCATCCCCAATCGGGAATGACGCAGAAACCTTTTTAGAAAGTTTACAAACAGGAAAAAACGGAATTGGTCCGATTACTAAATTTGATGCAAGCGAAACGGGCATTACATTAGCTGCAGAAGTAAAGGATTTTCCTTTTGATAAGTATTTTGCAAAAAAAGATACTAAACGGATGGATTTATTTTCTCTATTTGGTATTTACGCGGCTTTAGAAGCGATGGAAATGAGTAAACTAGATATCGAACAAATAGATGTTGACCGTTTTGGTGTGATGGTAGGATCTGGTATCGGAGGACTTCAAACAATACAAGATCAAGTGACTAGAATGCGTGAAAAAGGTCCTAAAAGGGTAGCGCCTTTATTTATACCAATGGCAATTGGAAATATGGCTGCAGGTAATATTGCTTTACGTGTAGGAGCTAGAGGAACTTGTACGGCAACAGTTACTGCTTGTGCTACAGCGAATAATTCGATTGGCGAAGCGTTTAGAAATATCAAACATGGTTATTCAGACGTAATATTAGCGGGTGGAACGGAAGCTTCTATCACTGAAATCGGGATTGCAGGCTTTGCTTCATTAACAGCAGTTACTTCTGCGGAAGATCCAACTAGAGGATCGATTCCTTTTGACAAAGACCGCAGTGGTTTTGTAATGGGCGAAGGAGCTGGGATTTTAGTTCTAGAATCTTTAGAACATGCTCAAAAAAGAGGAGCGAAGATTTTAGGTGAAATCGTTGGCTATGGCTCAAACTGTGATGCCTATCATATGACTTCACCAAGACCAGATGGAAGCGGTGCTGCCAAAGCGATGAAACTTGCAATCGAAGAAGCAGCGATTGATACAGCTAAAGTTGGTTATATCAATGCTCATGGAACAAGTACACCTTCAAATGATGTTGCAGAAACAAAAGCAATTCAAACAGCACTGGGAGAAGCGGCTAAAAATGTTCGTGTCAGCAGTACGAAAAGTATGACAGGGCATGCATTAGGAGCAACTGGCGGTATTGAAGCTATTGCAACATTGAATGCATTACAACATCAATTTATTCCACCAACAATCAATGTTGATCAGCTTGATGAAGCGATTGAGATAAATATTGTTACGAATGAAAGTCAAAAACATGCATTTGATTATGCATTGACAAATTCTTTCGGCTTTGGTGGTCATAATGCTGTACTTTGTTTAAAACGTTGGGAGGATTAAGATGAATATCAATGAAGTGAAAGAATTACTAACGCAGTTTGACCAATCGACATTAACTGAATTTGATCTTAAAGAAGGTTCGTTTGGTCTTTATATGAATAAAAATAAAGTGACACAAAAAACATTTACTGGTGATGGAACACAAGCTGTTGATAACACTACAACAAATCAAGAAACAACAGAAATTATCAATCGTACAGTAGATATAAAAGAAACTACTAATGAAGCTGTAAAACCTGAGACAAAACCAGAAAATACAGAAGAGATTGTTTCACCAATTGTGGGTGTGGTGTATTTAAAACCAGCACCTGATAAAGAAAATTTCAAAAATGTTGGTGATTCAGTGAAAAAAGGCGATGTCGTTTGTATTGTTGAAGCGATGAAGCTTATGAATGAGATCACTTCAACAGTCGATGGTGTGATTACGGAAGTCTTGATACAAAATGAAGATGTTGTTGAATTTAATCAACCACTTTTCCGCGTATCTAAGGGAGTGTAATGATGAATATTGAAGAGATTAAAGCAATTATTCCCCATCGTTATCCTTTCTTACTGTTAGATACAGTCGAAGAAATCGTTGTTGGTGAAAAAGTTATCGCAAAGAAAAATGTTACGATCAATGAACCTTTTTTTCAAGGACATTTCCCAGGAGAGCCTGTTATGCCAGGTGTTTTAATTCTTGAAGCGCTTGCTCAAGCAGGAGCTGTCGCATTATTGTCTATGCCTGATTTTAAAGGCAAGACAGCTTATTTTGGCGGTATCGATAAAGCTAAATTTAGACAAAAAGTTGTTCCAGGTGATACGTTGATGTTAGAAGTAGAAATTATGAAAGTAAAATCAATAGCCGGCATCGGCAAAGGAACTGCGACTGTGAACGGGAAAAAAGTAGCGGAAGCAGAATTGACCTTTATGATTGGATAGGTGAGCTATGTTTTCAAAAGTTTTAATTGCAAATAGAGGAGAAATCGCAGTGCGGATCATTCGAGCATGTCGTGAACTAGGTGTTCAGACCGTTGCGGTGTATTCTGAAGCAGATAAAGAAGCGTTACACACACAGCTTGCAGATGAGGCGATTTGTATTGGGCCAGCGAAAGCTGCTGATTCATATTTAAATGTACAAAGTGTACTGAGTGCAGCGATCGTGACCAATGCAGAAGCCATTCATCCTGGTTTCGGTTTCTTATCAGAAAACAGTCAATTTGCGGCAATGTGTGAGGAATGCAATATTACATTTATTGGTCCAAAAGCAGCAACCATTGATGCGATGGGAAATAAGATCAATGCCCGTGAATTGATGCAAAAAGCCAACGTTCCTGTTATTCCCGGAAGTACGGGTGTGATCAGTTCTGTTGAAGAAGCTTTAAAGATTGCGGATGATATTGGTTATCCAGTTATGTTGAAAGCAGCAGCTGGTGGTGGTGGTAAAGGGATCCGAAAAGTAATGAGCAAAGAAGAACTACCTCAGCATTTTACCTCAGCTCAGCAAGAAGCAAAAGCAGCTTTTGGCAATGATGATATGTACTTAGAAAAAATTATTTATCCAGCTCGTCATATCGAAGTACAAATTTTAGGTGATCAGTATGGACACGTGATCCATTTAGGTGAACGTGATTGTTCTTTACAAAGAAATAATCAAAAAGTTCTTGAGGAATCGCCGTCAATCGCAATTTCTCCTGAGAAACGTCAGCTAATTGGTGAAACAGCCGTACGTGCAGCTGAAGCTGTTCATTATGAAAATGCTGGAACGATCGAATTTTTGATGGATAAATCGGGTGAATTTTATTTTATGGAAATGAATACCCGAATCCAAGTTGAACATCCTGTTACAGAAATGGTTACGGGGATCGATTTGGTTAAAGCGCAATTGAAAGTGGCTTCTGGTGAAGAATTACCATACAAGCAAGAAGACATTACAATCACAGGCCATGCTATTGAGTGCCGGATCAATGCTGAAAATCCTGCGTTTAATTTTGCTCCTTCTCCTGGGAAAATCAAAAACTTGTTGCTTCCAAGTGGAGGAATGGGCTTAAGAGTGGATAGTGCGATGTATTCAGGTTATACGATTCCACCCTTCTATGATTCAATGATCGCTAAAGTGATTGTTCATGGAAATGATCGGATGGATGCATTGATGAAGATGCAACGAGCTTTACATGAGATCGTAACAGAGGGAATCATCACGAATGCAGAATTTCAGCTAGATTTGATTACCCATGAAAATGTATTAGCTGGAGAATATGATACAAGCTTTTTACAAGAAACATTTTTACCAAATTGGGAACCAGATAGCGATAATTAAAAAGGAGCAGGTGTATGGCTTTATTTAAAAAGAAAAACTACATTCGAATCAATCCGAATCGCGCAGATGAACAGCCTTCTGTCAAAAAACCTGCTGTTCCTGATAACATGTGGGCAAAATGTCCTTGCTGTAAACGCACGCTGTATACAAAAGATATGGGGGCAGAAAAAGTCTGCCCTTATTGCGGTTATAGCTTTAGAATCGGTGCTTGGGAACGACTTGCATTGACAGTAGATGAGAAAAGTTTTGAAGAATGGGACACAGATTTAGTCACAAAAGATCCATTAGATTTTCCGGATTATTTAGATAAAATTGCCCTCATGCAGGAAAAAACAGAGCTACATGAAGCCGTTTTGACAGGAAAAGCTAAAATTGATGGTCAAGAAATTTGTATTGGAGTAATGGATGCTAATTTTATTATGGGGAGTATGGGAACCGTTGTCGGAGAGAAAATCACACGTTTATTTGAACGTGCAACAGAACAACGCTTGCCAGTGATCATCTTTACTGCTTCAGGAGGAGCACGGATGCAAGAAGGGATTTTCTCTCTGATGCAGATGGCAAAAATCTCTGGTGCACTTAAACGTCATAGTAATGCAGGATTACTTTACATTACTGTATTGACGGATCCAACAACTGGCGGTGTTACTGCTAGTTTTGCGATGGATGGTGACGTTATAATAGCCGAGCCTCAAAGTTTGATCGGATTTGCTGGACGTCGAGTGATCGAACAAACAATCCGTCAAGAGTTACCAGATGATTTCCAAAAAGCTGAGTTTTTATTAGATCATGGTTTTGTTGACAAAATCGTTCCTAGAAATCAGCTACAAGAAGAACTTAGTAAATTAATCAAGATTCATACGATGAAAGGGTGGAAATAACGATGGAAAAAACTGCCAATGATATTGTCACCTTAGCTCGGGCACAGGATCGTTATACTACTTTAGAGTATATTGCAGCAATTTTTGATAATTTTATGGAATTTCATGGAGATCGCTACTTTGGCGATGATTTAGCTGTTGTTGGTGGTATCGCAACGTTAGACGATAAACCAGTGACGGTCGTTGGGATCCAAAAAGGTCGCAACTTACCTGAAAATATTGAACGAAATTTTGGTGCACCTCATCCAGAAGGATATCGTAAAGCCTTGCGTTTAATGAAGCAAGCAGAAAAATTTGGACGTCCAGTCGTTACGTTTATCAATACCGCAGGAGCATATTGTGGTATTGAGGCAGAAGAACGCGGCGAAGGGGAAGCAATCGCTAAAAATTTGATAGAAATGGCTGATTTAAGTGTGCCGATCATTGCGATCATCATTGGTGAAGGTGGCAGTGGTGGGGCCTTAGCCTTAGCTGTAGCTGATGAAGTTTGGATGTTGGAACATACCATCTATGCGGTATTGTCCCCAGAAGGATTTGCCTCGATTCTTTGGAAAGATGGTAGCCGTGCGAAAGAAGCAGCAGAATTAATGAAAATTACTGCTACTGAATTAAAAGAATTAACAATCATTGATCGAGTGATTCCAGAAGAAATGAATGGCGAATCCTTGGAGCAACCTAAGATCAATCGAATGATCCAAAAGGCACTTATTAGTAAGTTTTCTGAGCTTTCAAAATGGGAGACCGAAATTCTATTGGAAAAGCGTTATCAAAGATTCCGAAAATTTTAAAGCAAATCGAAAATTTCTTATTAGAATAAGTAAAAGCATGAGGTTGGGACAGAATATGTTGCTGCTGCTCCCGCCGTTTATTCGATTTTTAAGGGTTCAAGATATAACTTTTATAGTTATATCTTGAACCTTGTTTTTATTTGTTATCATTTGTACTAAATAATTATGTATAAATTAGAAAAAATGTATATTTTTTTAAATATAACAAACGTACTAAATTTAGAAAGGTAATAAAATAAAAAGAGAATTTAGTTATAAATTTCATACATTTCTAAACGTTTAAGTTACTGTTACAAAGAACGATTTCTCCTTTTTTTTGTAGATATCTTTGATAATATAGAGTGAGTTTGGTACAGCTGACCAAACGTTAATAATTTATTAGAGAAGGAGAAGATAAGTGATGAAAAAATTAGCTATTTTAGGAAGTGTAATGGGCGTATTATTATTTGGTGCATTCACTCAAGGAACATCTGTAGAAGCAACAACTGTAAGTCAACCGGTAAAAAGTGAAATGGCTTTTCTTAAGTCTGGCACCCCTGAATTTACGAAAGAAGAGATTCAACAGACAAATGCTTTAAAAACTTTTAAAGGGGATACAATCATCCTGACGTCAATCAATCCAAATCCAAAATATGAATTGAAAATTGGTGAAATTGATACTAAGGGGACTGGTTTTTACAATGTACAGCCTGTAAAATTGAATAAGATTGATCCTCAACTTTCTTTGATTAATGTTTCAAAAACGCTAAATGAAAGTATGTTTATCATGTTTTACGTAGAAAAATCAAATCCTAATGTTACAGTGGATTATTTCTTCGTCAAGGAAATATAATCAGATAATTAAATAAGAAACAACTGAGACGAAATATTAAAATCTGAGAAATAAGCAAGGGCCTTCGAAAATTGGACGTCAGCATATTTCCGAGATTGTCAACTCATAGTGCTTTAGAGTATAGAAGTTGATAAGGTTGAATCAGAGTGTAGTATCTTCTTTAGTTGTAGCGTTTATTGGATTTTAGGGGTATGAGACATAACTTTTATAGTTATATCTCATACCCTTTTTTAGATTTTAATTCGGCAGAGAAAGTTTTTAGTTATGATTATGAGTATCAGAAGAATAAAAAGATGAAATTTTATTAAAAATAGCGTATAATCAAGAAGCGAATAACAAAATGGGGAGCCTATATGTTGCTCCTCTTTTACTATTAAGGAGATAATATGTTTTCAAAATATAAACCAACATGGATGGTTGATGCGATTTACAAAATCACACCCAACCAACTAAAAAAATTAGGAATCAACGCTGTTCTGACTGATTTAGATAATACCTTGATTGCTTGGGATAATCCTGATGGAACAGAAGAGCTATTGACGTGGATCTTAGAAATGAAAAATGCTGGAATTCCAGTTGTGGTAGTATCAAATAATAAGTCTAGCCGAATTAAACGAGCAGTTGAGAAGTTTGAATTAGATTATGTATCTAGAGCATTAAAGCCATCAACTAGAGGGTTTAAAGAGGCACAAAAGAAGCTAAATATGAAACCAGAAGAATTAGTAATGGTCGGTGATCAGATCATGACCGATATTCGAGGGGCAAATGCTGCTGGAATCAGAAATATTTTAGTTCGTCCAATTGTTGATACTGATGGGTGGAATACAAGAATCAATCGTTTTTTTGAACGAAAAATTATGAAGCATTTAGCAAAGAAACATCCAGATATGCTATGGAAAGGCGGACTAGAATGAGCGAACAAGAAGCAATTCAATGTATTGGTTGTGGTGCAGTCATTCAAACAGAGGATAAAGATGAACTAGGTTATACGCCTAAGGCTGCGTTTGAAAAAGGTATAGAGACAGGAGAAGTCTATTGCCAACGCTGTTTCCGTTTGAGACATTATAATGACATTCAAGATGTTCAATTGACGGATGATGACTTTTTACGTTTATTGAATGAACTAGGCAAAGAAAATGCGTTGATTGTAAATGTAGTTGATATTTTTGATTTTAATGGATCATTGATCCCAGGTTTACATCGTTTTATTGGGGATAATCCAGTACTGATGGTAGGAAACAAAGTCGATATTCTCCCAAAATCATTAAAGAAACCTAAAATGATTCAATGGATGAGAGAACGAGCACATGAAGAAGGCTTACGTCCCGTTGATGTTTTACTAACTAGTGCCAAGAAACCTCATGAAATGGAAAACTTGCTTGAAACGATCGAAAAATATCGTGATGGCAAGGATGTTTATGTGGTCGGTGTGACCAATGTTGGAAAGTCAACGTTGATCAATCAAATCATCAAGCAGACTGCTGGTGTTCAAGATGTTATCACAACGTCACAATTTCCAGGAACGACATTAGACAAAATTGAAATTCCTTTAGATGATGGACATTTCTTGATCGATACACCAGGAATCATACATCGTCATCAAATGGCGCATTATCTAGGTAAAAAGGATTTAAAAATCATTGCACCACAAAAAGAAATCAAGCCAAAAGTATATCAGTTAAATGCTGAACAAACATTATTTTTAGGTGGATTAGCCCGTTTTGATTTTGTTCAAGGGGAGCGTAGCTCATTTATTGCCTATGTTTCAAATGATTTGTCCATTCATCGTACCAAGTTAGCAACAGCTGATGCTTTTTATGAAAAACATGTTGGGGGCTTATTACAACCGCCACGTCCAGATGAAGTAACTGAGTTTCCAGAGTTAGTTCGTTTTGAATTTTCAGTTAAAGAGAAGACAGATATCGTATTCGCTGGACTGGGTTGGATCACTGTAACAGAGCCTTGTGTAGTTGCTGGCTGGGCCCCTAAAGGCGTCGATGTGTTAAGAAGAAAAGCCTTGATTTAATTATAAGTGAGAGTAGAGAGAAGGAAAAATAGTGGATTTAAGAGGAAAACAAAAGCGTTTTTTACGTAGTCAAGCGCACCATTTACAACCGATTTTTCAAATTGGTAAAGGTGGCTTGAATTCTGCGATGGTGGTACAGATCAATGAAGCGTTGGAAAAACGTGAATTGATCAAGGTTACATTGTTACAAAATACAGATGAAATCGCTGAAGATGTAGCAGAAGCGCTAAAAGCAGACATTCATTGCGATATCGTTCAAATCATCGGACGCGTATTAGTGTTATTTAAACCGTCATCTAACGAAAAATATCAAAAGATCTCTAAAGAAGTTAAAGCAATTTAAAACTTGGAGGTAAGAAAAATGGGGACAAATACGAATGCAGCGTTAAAAGCAGAAGTAATTGTAGAAGAAGCAGAGCTTTTTCAAAAGCGTAAACAGGTAGGGATATTAGGTGGAAATTTTAATCCAGTTCATTTGGCACATTTAGTGATGGCTGACCAAGTGCAACAACAGCTTGGGTTGGACAAAGTCTATTTGATGCCTACTTATTTACCGCCTCATGTTGATGAAAAAAAGACGATCGATAGTAAACACCGATTGGCGATGTTAGAACTTGCGATTGCTGATAATCATAACTTAGCTGTTGAGCCCATCGAATTGTTTCGTAAGGGAAAAAGTTACACTTATGACACGATGAAAGCTTTAACTCAAAACAATCCAGATACAGATTACTATTTTATCATTGGCGGAGACATGGTAGAATACTTACCAAAGTGGTATAAAATTGATGAGTTGTTAACGTTGATTAATTTTGTTGGTATTCGCCGACCTCACTATGGTACGATCACGCCTTATCCGATTATGTGGGTGGACGTTCCTCAAATGGATATTAGTTCAACTCTAATCAGAGAAAAAGTCAAAAATGGTTGTTCTACACGCTACTTACTGCCTGATAGTGTGATACACTATATAGAAGAAAAGGAGCTGTATGTAGATGGATTTTAGCGGAAAATATACAACGCTTAAACGCGAAGAATTGATACAAGAAGTTCAAATGCATATGAGTGAACGCCGTTTTCAACATGTTTTAGGTGTGGAAGAAATGGCTGTAGCCTTAGCAGCTAAATATGGAGCTTCTGAGGAAAAGGCAAGTATTGCAGCTTTGACCCACGATTATGCTAAAGAACGTCCTGATGAAGAGTTTGAGTTAATCATCCAACGTGATGGCTATGATCAAGACTTACTGAATTATGGCAATGCGATTTGGCACGGCCTAGTTGGTGCTAGCATGGTTCAACGGGAACTTGGAATTGACGACGAAGAAATTTTAGAAGCGATTCGTTTGCATACGACCGGTGCTGCAAAAATGAGTTTGCTAGATAAAATCATTTATGTTGCTGATTATATTGAGCCAGGCCGAAATTTTCCAGGGGTAAAAGAAGCACGGGAATTGGCTTTAGTTGATTTGGATGAAGCAGTTGCTTATGAAACAAAACATACACTGCTGCATCTTATTGAACAAGAACAAAAAATTTATCCTAAGACCATCGAAACATACAATCAATGGGTCAGTAATAAAAGCTGATTCAAAAACTAGAAAAAAATTAGATCAATTAATGGGAGGAAACCATCATAGATAGTCAACAGATTTTAGAAATTGCTGTAAAAGCAGCAGATTCAAAACGAGCAGAGGAAATTGTCGCTTTAGATGTGCATGAGATTTCACTTTTAGCAGATTACTTTATGATTTGCCAAGCAACAAGTGAACGTCAAATTAATGCCATTGTGGAAGAAATTATCGAAAAAGAAGAAGAAGCACAGGTTGAAGTGAAACGAATTGAAGGAAAAGATGGCGGCAAATGGGTCTTAATCGATTTAGGTGATATTATCGTTCATGTATTCCAATCAGCAGAACGTGGTTTTTACAATTTAGAAAAACTTTGGTCAGATGCACCAATGGTTGATCTTCACGCTTGGGTCGAGTAATATGGCATACGAAACATTTGCATTTGTTTACGATGAGGTAATGGATGATAGTTTGTATGACCAATGGCTAGAGTTTTCAAAACGTCATTTACCAGAAGGAAAAATGGATGTTTTAGAAATGGCTTGTGGGACCGGAGCATTAGCTGTGAATTTTGCTAAAGCAGGCTTCACTGTTACAGCCTTAGATTTGTCAGAAGAAATGTTGATGATGGCCAGCAAACGAGCGGCAGAAGAAGAGGTTCATGTTCAGTTTGTCCAAGGAAATATGATGGATTTATCTGAAATGGGTCAATATCATGCAATTACTTGTTTCTCTGATTCATTGTGTTACATGGAAAATCGTCAGGAAGTTCAACAAGTATTTGATGATGTTTATCAAGCATTAGAAGACGATGGTGTCTTTATTTTTGATGTTCATTCGACTTATCAAGTAGATAAAGTATTTCCTGAATACAGCTATCATTATCAAACCGAAGAATTTGCTTTTTTATGGGATAGTTATCCCGGTGAAAAAGAACATAGTATTGAACATTTCCTTACATTCTTTGTAAAAGAGCATGAAAATGACGAAGTATTTGTTCGGCAAGATGAGCTACATCAAGAACGAACTTACACAATGGAAAATTATCTGATGATGTTGGAAAGCGCTGGGTTTATGAATGTTAAAGTTTATGCGGATTTCACAGATGATGCACCAACAGAAGAGAGCAGACGCTGGTTTTTTGTTTGTAAAAAGTAATCTAAAAATGAGTGGAGCAAAACTTTTTTAAAGTTTAAGCCGCTCATTTTTCTTTTGTTTCCGTAATAAAATAAACATGGTATGATGGGATTCTAATAGAAATGATCTGGATGAAGGAGAATAGAAATGAAAAGTTGCGGCATAATTGTTGAATACAATCCTTTTCATAATGGGCACCAATACCATGCAAAAAAGGCACGGGAAATGAGTGGTGCAGAAGTTGTGATTGCTGTGATGAGTGGAAATTTCTTGCAACGAGGTGAGCCTGCGATTATCGACAAATGGACACGAGCAAATGAAGCGTTGAATCACGGTGTTGATTTAGTCATAGAATTACCGTTTGCATATGCTGTACAATCAGCCGATTACTTTGCTGCTGGTGGAGTAAAATTACTTCAAGCTTTGCATTGCGAGGCTTTATGTTTTGGTACAGACAATCAAACAGAGATGGATTATGGACGCTTTGGGGACTTTGTGAACAATCATCAGATAGAAATCGATCAAGCTTATCAGACAATCAAAAATAACGGAATGAGTTATCCTCAACAAATGACAGAAGTTTTTCGCATGCTTTATCCAAATAATGGGTTAGATTTTTCTTCTCCAAATCATATTTTAGGGTTAAGTTATGCAAAAGAAAATGCCGCGTATGAAAAGCCGATGACTTTATACCCGTTAAGACGAGAACAAGCTGGTTATCATGATACTAAGATCTATCAAGAATTTGCTAGTGCAACGGCAATCAGAAGAGCCGTTTTTTCAGATGAATTAGAGCAAATCAAACAAGTACTGCCTGAGCAAGTAGCAATCGATTTAGCGAATTCACCTACCGTTTCTTGGGGAAATTATTGGCCGTTATTAAAATATAAGTTGATCAGCAGTTCGATCACTGAATTACAAGCGATTTATCAAATGAAAGAAGGCATTGAATATCGTCTGCAAGAAGCAGCTAAGACTTCTGACTCTTTTCAAACTTTTATGGAACAAGCAAAAACAAAACGATACACATGGACGCGTCTGCAACGGTTGGCGACTTACATTTTAACTAATGTGAAACAACAGGAAATAGAAAACTCTTGGAATCATAGTCATATACAAGTTCTGGGCTTCACGGAACAAGGACAACGTTTTTTGCGAGAAGAGAAAAAGAAGTTAGAATTGCCGCTGATCACAAAAGTTTCTAAGAATTTGACTGCCCAGTTAGCATTGGATATTCGCAGTAATCAGCTTTATCAGTTAGGAAATAACCATATTTTAGAACAAAGTTTTGGTCGTTTCCCAATTCGTATCTCTTAAAAGCAAAAAACACTTAACAAAAGTCCGTTTGCCAAGTATAATAAGAAAGGCGCTATAATCAAAAAATAATAATGAATGAAAGCGAAGTGAGAATATGGGTCGTAAGTGGGCAAATATTAAAGAGAAAAAAGCTGCCAAAGACGCAAATAACAGTCGAGTTTATGCAAAATTCGGAATTGAGATTTACGTAGCAGCGAAATCGGGTGATCCTGACCCTCAAGCAAATCAGAAATTAAGATTTGTTATCGAGCGCGCGAAAACATATAATGTACCAAAACATATCATCGATCGAGCAATCGAAAAAGCTAAAGGTTCTGGCGATGAGCAATATTCTGAATTACGTTATGAAGGATTTGGGCCAAATGGTTCAATGGTCATCGTTGATGCTTTGACAAATAACGTAAACCGTACAGCTTCAGATGTTCGTGCGGCATTTGGTAAAAATGGTGGAAATATGGGTGTCAGCGGAGCTGTAGCTTATATGTTCGACCATACAGGTGTGATTGGATTTGCAGGCGATGATGCAGATGAAATTCTTGAATATTTGATGGAAAAAGACATTGATGTTCGTGATGTTACCGAAGAAGAAGGACAAATCATTGTTTATACAGAACCAGAAGATTTACATGCCGTGCAAGAAGTGCTAAAAGAAAAAGGGATTGAAGAATTTTCAGTAGCCGAATTAGAAATGATTGCACAAAATGATGTAGAATTAGCTGGAGAAGATTTAGAACAATTCGAACGAATGATCGATGTTTTAGAAGACCTTGATGATGTTCAAAAGGTTTATCATAACGTTGATTTAGGAGAATAAGAAAGAGAGAATCCTTATTTTATTAAGGGTTCTTTTTTGATTTTCAAAAAACGAGTGTAACCATTTCAAATGAAAGTGTCATAGATTAGGAGATACCGATATGATATAATATTATTGTAAAAATACTATATCAAGAAGTGGGGTAATGAGGAGTGGAATTAGAAAAATTCAAAGATGACCTAAAAGCTATCGGCAAAAGAGTTGTAAAGTTAAAGGATAATATAGGAACTGAAGAAGCTACAAAGACTTCACTTATAATGCCTTTTTTTCAAATCTTAGGTTATGATATTTTCAATCCAATTGAATTTGTACCAGAATTTACAGCTGATGTAGGCATAAAAAAAGGTGAGAAGGTTGACTATGCGATTGTAATAGATAGTGTGCCGACTATGTTGATTGAAGCTAAATCTATCACTGAACCACTAACGAAACATGACTCACAATTATTTAGATATTTTGGAACAACAACATCCAAATTTGGTATACTCACAAATGGAGAAATATATAAGTTTTTCACTGATTTAGAAGAACCAAATAAGATGGATTCTTCTCCATTTTTAACAATTGATATTACGAATTTAAAAGATAGTCAGATACCTGAAATTGCGAAATTTCATAAAGATAATTTTGATATTGATAAAATAACTAATAGTGCCTCTGAATTAAAATATTTAAATAAATTGAAGTCATTTTTAAATGCTCAATTAAATGAACCTTCTGAAGAATTTGTAAAATACTTTGTTGGTGAAATTTATGGCGGAGTAAAAACAAAGGCAACTCTAGATAAGTTTAAACCTCTAATAAAAAAAGGGTTAAATCAATTTATTAATGAGAAAGTTAATGATAAATTGAGTGCAGCTCTTAATACTTCTGTTTCGGTTAAAGAAGAAGAGGTAATTCAGGAAGATGTTTCCGATGATATCGTTACTACACCAGAGGAGTTGGAGGCTTATACTATAGTTAAGCTTATCCTCAAAGATACAGTAGTTTTAGATAGAATTTTTTATAGGGACAATAAAAGCTATTTTAATGTATTAATTGACGACAATATCAGGAAATGGGTATTAAGATTCTTTATGTCTGGTTCAGGAATGAAAATTGAGCTAAATAATTCAAGTAGGTCCATTTTTGAAATAAACAGCCCAATTGATATTACAAATCATTCAAAAGAGATAATTAAAATCGTTGAAGGTTTCTAAAATAATACCTGAACATTTAGTATCTTTTTATAAAAAATAGGAATGAATTGCTTTAGCCTTATTTTGAAGAGCAAGTTCTAACTTTTTAAGTTAGAACTTGCTCTTCTTCTTATCTATGAATACAAAAAACCCTTCATACACACACTATATGAAGGGAAACACAATATGAAAAAACTAAGAACAATAATATAATAGCATTTTTTCTTTAAATTCTCAAATATTTCGAATTATAACGAAATTTTTGAGAATTTAGTTGTCAACAAGAAAATAAATCAATTTTATATAAAATTTTCAACAGATAAGTGATTTTGGTTTTATTATTCACTATTTTTAAACGAATCACTATAAAACAACAATCGCAAATATTTTACTTTATTTTAGCCGCAGTATAAAATCAATGTAATGAAATAAAATTTTGTTTTTTTTAACATATAATACTTTTG